>JACRAV010000192.1 GCA_016213305.1 Candidatus Zixiibacteriota bacterium
CGCCAGCAGATTGTACTTTGACAACTGCGACCGAATTTCCTCAGGCCGCGCTCCCGGCTTGTCGATCTTCGACATCGCCACGATAATCGGCACGTTGGCCGCCCGGGCATGGTCGATCGCTTCAACCGTCTGCGGCATGACCCCTTCATCCGCCGCCACTATCAACACCACGATATCGGTAATCTGTGCACCTCGCGCGCGCATGGCCGTGAACGCCTCGTGACCCGGAGTGTCCAGAAAGACAATCCGTTCCCCGTTGTGATTCACCAGATACGCGCCGATATGCTGGGTGATCGCACCTGCCTCGCCGCCGACCACGTTGGTCTTTCGGATATAGTCCAAAAGCGATGTCTTGCCATGATCGACATGCCCCATGACCGTCACCACCGGCGCTCGCTTGGACAGCGCGTCAACATTCTCGTCTTCCTTGGCGGCCTCGCCGATTTCGGCCGTCTCGACCGCGTCAAAACCGAACTCCGCCGAGACCGTTTGAATCGTGTCCATATCAAGCCGCTGGTTGATCGTGGCCATCATCCCCAGCTCGAACAACTTGCCGATGACCTCCACCGATTTCTTGCCCAACAGCCGGCTCAGTTCAGCCACCGACATGAACTCGTTGACCTGAATCACATTGGTCGGTCCGGCTTCAGCCGCGTCATCCGCTCCCGATTTATCGCGAAACTTCTTCTTGGGCTTAGCCCCGGCCAGATTGGCCATGGTCGTTTTGAAGCTCCGTTGAACTTCCAGATGATCGACTTCCCTGATATCCTTTTTCTTCCGCCGGTCTCGTTTACGTTTCTTCTTCTCGAGCCGCTTGGCCAGCTGGTTTAACGGGGATGCCCCCGCCTGAATTCGACTCCCCTCGAAAACCGTCGTTCCGCCGCTCGGCGCGGAATGGCCGCTCGTTGGCGGCGGCGGGGGCGGGGCCTGGCGACGCTGTTGCTGTTCGCGCGCTTGATGAACTTTATGCTCCATCTCCTTGCGCGCCGACTGCTTCTCCTGCGCCAGCCGAAGATTGATCGCCGCGACCATCTCCGCCGTCGCCAGCGACATGTGCGACTTGGGCGTGTACCCCAGATCGACCAGCATGTTCACCAGCGCCTGCGACGAGACCTTGAAATCCTTCGCCAGATCGTATATCCGCTTTGGTTTTGGCGCCAACATCTATTTCCACCTCCCGGTTATGTGTCACACCCGCGGGCGGTCACATCTTCTTGGTTTTCTTGCGCGGCGAGACACTCCCGTCCTCCAGCACATCGTCAAGCCGCGGCGCCGACACCGTCGGCACATCATCCTCTTCGGTGACATAATCCTTGTCATCCACGAAAACGTCCGACGCGGTGAGCGCCTTGTCCGGATCAGCTTCCTTCTTCTCCGATGCCGCCTCGGCCTTGCGCTTCTTCTCGTACTCGACTTCCAGCTGGGCCGCCATCTCTTTGGCGCGCTCGACCAGCGCCTCGGCCGTCTTCTGGCCGATACCCTCTATCTTCAACAGGTCCTCAATCGATGTCTGAGCCAGCGTCTGTACGCTGGGAATGTCCGCCTCAATCAGGCGGTCACGGAGCTTCTCGCCCACCCCCTCAAGCTGTCCGACCGGCATCAAAAGCTCGGCGTCGCGACGACGGGCGTCGTTGTAATCGGTCTCCGACATGATGTTGACCTTCCAGCCGGTGAGCTTGGACGCCAGCCGGGCATTCTGGCCGGCCCGCCCGATCGCCAGCGACAGCTTCTCGTCCTCCACCACCACCGTCATCTTCTGCTCCCCGGTGGACATATCGATATGCACCACCTTGGCCGGTGCCAAAGCGCGCGTGACGAACACTTCCGGATTCGACGAATACGGCACGATATCGATCCGCTCGTTGTTCAACTCGCGCACGATCGACTGCACCCGAACGCCCTTTATCCCCACGCAAGCGCCTACCGGATCAATTCGGTCATCCGACGAATACACCGCAATCTTGGCCCGTTCGCCGGGTTCGCGGGCAATCGCCCGGATTTCGATGATCTTCTCGTATATCTCCGGCACTTCCATCGCAAACAGCGCGCGAAGGAACTCATTGCTCACTCGCGACAAAATAATCTGCGGCCCGCGCGCGTCCAGTTGCACATCCATGATGTACGCCCGGATACGGTCCCCCTGCCGGAACTTCTCGCGCGGGATCTGCTCCTTGACCGGCAGTTTTCCCTCGCCCCGGCCAAGATTCACCATCACCGTCCCCTTGTCGAAATGCTGGACCACGCCCGAAATCAGCGTGCCGACTTTTCCGATGAACTCCTCGTAAATCCTCTGATGCTCCGCGTCGCGAACTTTCTGGATCAGAATCTGCTTGGCCGAGGCAATCGCGTTCCGCCCGAACTCCGCCTCGTAATCCATGTAAATGTCTATCTCGTCGCCCACCACCGCGGCTTTGTCGATCGCCTTGGCGTCGGCCACCTGAATCTCGACCGTCGGATCGGTCACCGTCTCCACCACCTTCTTGGTGGCGATCATGTACAGCTCGTTCGCCTTCCGGTCGAACTTGAACGACAGATTCTCGGCCAGCGGATACTTCTTCTTGGCGGCGGTCATCAAGGCGGTTTCGAGCGTCTCAACCACGGTGTCCAGATCGATATTCTTGTCCCGTGCGATCAACGTCATCGCCTCAAGCATGTCAAACGCCATTTCTATTACTCCCTCAAAAAACGATTTTTGCCTGCGCTATTTCGGCCACCGGTATGCGCACCTCTCCGGTCTCGCCGTGGAACGCCACAACGTCGTCGGCCACACTGCTGATCTGTGCGGTGATCTGCTTCCGTCCGGAATCGACGAAAGAAATCCGGACCGTCTCGCCCACCCGATGACGGAAATCCCGTATCCTGGTCAGCGGTCGGTCAAGTCCCGGCGAGGAGACTTCTAGAGTATAACCATTGTCGAACAGATCGGTTCCATCAATCCACTCGCCAATCGCTGTCGATAGCCGCGCACAATCCCCCACCGAGACCCCCTGCTCGCCGTACACGAACACCCTCACCGTGGCATTCGCCCGGTACCGGGAGACTACGACATCGGCCAGTTCAAATCCTAAAGTGGGCAGGCGCGGTTCGATCAGCTCAGTCAATTGCTCTTTGTCCTTCAGTCCCATTGTCTTCCAATAAACAAAAGAAGTGGGCGTTCGCCCACTCCCGAACTGGTTAGTATAAGGACTAACTCTTTACAAAGCAACTGATTTGTGGGCTACCTCAGACTCGCGGCCACCCTCCGAATCGCCCCGACAATATCGTCAATCGGCACCAGCTCAACCTGCTCGGACGACCTCGCCTTAACCTCTACCTTGCCATCCTTCAACGACTTATCCCCAATAGTGATCCGTATTGGCAGACCAATCAGGTCCGCATCGTTGAATTTGACTCCCGCCCGCTCCGGACGGTCGTCATACAGCACCTCAATTCCCGCTTCCGTCAACAACTGATACACCTTCTCCGCCGCCTCGGCCAGATTGGGCTTATCCTGATTGATAGGAAGGAGTTCGACCAGATACGGCGCCAGCGATTTCGGCCAGATTATTCCCTTGACGTCATGATATTTCTCAAGCGCCGCCTGCGGCGTTCGGGTGATACCGATTCCGTACGACCCCATGATCATCGGGTGCTCTTTCCCCTCGGCGTCCAGAAAAGTGGCCCCCAGTTTCTC
>JACRAV010000198.1 GCA_016213305.1 Candidatus Zixiibacteriota bacterium
CCGAATCGGAGATCGTGGCCGAAATGGCTTCGCATCGCGGCGAATTTCGCCCCTTCCGCCGCTCGAAGGCGCCCGACGCCGAAATCAATTGGCTGGTCGGACGGTTGCGCAATCGCGTCCTCGGATACGTCCCGCTTGCGCAGGTGCGTCGCATCGTCAACCGGGAGGTGACTCGTGGCTGATGTCCTTAAAGGGTACAAAGGAAGCGCGCGGGGCGTCCTGTCCGATTTCGGCGTGAGAGTCTGGGGCGAGGTTGAAGTCCACACGTCGCGCGGCGACTTCAAGGGAATTCTCCTGCCGCGAAGCGAAAACGATGATGACCAGCATATCGTGGTCAAGCTCGCCTCGGGATACAACGTCGGGGTCGCCGTCGATTCGATCCAGAGCATCAAGGAAGTCGGCTACAAGGAAGCCCACTACAAAATACCGGAAAAGGAATTCCCGGTATCTCCGGACAAGCGCAACGTGAAACTTCTGGGCACGGGCGGGACAATCGCCTCGCGTCTTGATTACCGCACCGGCGCGGTGATTCCGGCCTTTTCCCCGGGCGAACTCTACGGCGCCGTGCCGGAATTGGCCGACATCTGCAATCTTTCCACCGAAAAGCTGTTCGCCGTGTTCAGCGAAAACATGGGGCCGGAACAGTACAAGGGGCTGGCCGTTGCGATCGGAAAGGAAATCGAGAAGGGTATCGACGGCATCGTCATTGGTCACGGCACCGACACCATGCACCACACCGCCTCGGCGCTGGCCTTCATGGTTCAGAACTCGCCGGTTCCGATTGTCATGGTCGGTTCCCAGCGATCGTCGGACCGGCCGTCCTCGGATGCCGCGCTCAACCTGATGCACGCGACAAAAACGGCCGCCGAATCGGATATCGCCGAAGTCATGGTCTGCATGTTCGGGCCGACCTCCGACGAGTACGGACTTTTGCACCGGGGGACCCGCGTGCGCAAGATGCATTCATCCTATCGCTCTACCTTCCGCACCGTCGGCGATGTTCCGCTCGCCATGGTCAGCCGTCAGTACATTCGTCCGCTGGTGTCGGACTATAATCGACGACGATCCGACAGGAACGTCAGCATCCTGCCATACTTCGAAGACCGAGTCACGCTCCTGTACTACTATCCCAATATGCAACCGGATATCATTCATGCGCTGATTGATGCGAAGTATAAGGGAATAATCATTGCGGGGACCGGCCTGGGCCATATCAACAAGGCGGTCTATCCGGCGATTGAACGCGCCCAGCGCGAGGGTGTAGCGGTCTATATGACCGTGCAGACGCTCTGGGGGTACGCGCACATGTTTGTCTATGACACCGGGCGCGACCTGATGGCCAAGGGCATCATTCCGTTGTCGAACATGCTTCCCGAAGTGGCGTACATCAAACTGGGGTGGGCTTTCGGTCAGACCGACGATCTCGAAAAGGTGAAGGAAATAATGCTCACGCCCATTGCCTCCGAAGTAACCGACCGCGAGCCGTACAACGGATATCTCGTGTTCCAGGGAGGCGTGCCCGAAGTCGAAGCGTTTTTGCGCACGATTCACAAATGAATCGCGCCGATGGGGATATTATCTGAAGTTTCCTGTCGAATCAACGTTATCAAAACGATCGAAGTGCACGGTCGTCAGACCTGTTGACCAGATCGGCACCTTGCCGAGCCGCATCGCGCTGTAATACAAATTAAACACCCAGCCCGAATCCTGCTTCTGGAAACTTCCTCCCGAACGGTAAATCTGGTTCCCATCCCACGCGTTGCGATCGGCGGCGTGCTCCAATAACCACTGCGGCGCCAGCGTCCACGACGTGCCATCGTCGGCGCTGTATGCCAGCCGTAGCTTGCAATTTTCCCCGTGGGTGGCCGAGTCGGTGAAGGTGAACAACCCCAGTAGTGAACCGTCCGGCGATTGTAAGACATTCATGTGCCAGATATCCCCCCGAACCGGCTGATTGTTTCCCAAATCCGTTGAGTCTGCCGATTGCCACCCGCTCTGAAGGGAGTCGGAAACCAGATGGAAAATCCGGTGTGGTTGACTTTGCGCGTTGATATACCATAAATGATATCTTCCCTTCAACCGCAAAATGCTCGGCGACAGACCCGCATCTTCATGCCGCAAGTCGGGGCGGGTGAGACCCGATACGACCACCATGGGCCGGCTCCAAACTCTGCCGTCCTTTGAACCGCTCGCCACGAATAATACGGTATCGGGCCTGGTGCCGAATTTCGCGCGGTACAGAACCCACATGGTCGAGTCCGCATCCATCAACAGATCGGGATCGGAGAGATGAGTATATCGGTTTGCGCGGTTGCGGCGGTCGATCGGATTGCGAATTATCTGCTTTCGTCTCTTTCCAACCTGATTGGTCCAATGAACCCCGTCATCACTGCACACCACATGCGGATTCTCATTTCCCATGCCGGTTACCAGATGAGGGTAGGGCGAAAACGACGCCCAATACCGATGACGATTCCAGCCGCCGGGGATTTCGATGACATCCGGGTGAATCGCCGACGAATACACGGTCATCTCCGAATCGGCCTTGATCCGCGAACCGGCGGTTGTATCGACCATCACACACGGAAAGAACAGGGGAGAGGGCGCCCGGTCGCAATGGGCGTCGGCGAGAGATACTGATAGATCGAAATCCGCCGCTGAAACCGAACAGACAAAACAGCACGCAAGAATGACGGCCAGACATCCAGAGAACAAATCGTGTCTAAGTCTGCGGCTCGTCATCTTGTCATTCGCGGGTTCTTTACGCCCGTACCAGCTTGCGATATCGGTTGCGACGGTTCTCGAACTGGTGACCGCCGGTCTCCTTGGCTCGCATATCCTCGTAATCGCGGAAATTGCCGACAAACCAGCGCAATTTGCCTTCACCTTCGAAAATCAGCAGGTGGGTGCAGATGCGATCGAGGAAGTACCGGTCGTGGCTGATGACCAGCACCGTGCCCGCGAAATCGAGCACCGCCTCTTCGAGCATGCGGAGCGTGTTGACATCGAGATCGTTGGTCGGTTCGTCCAGCAGAAGCACATTCCCGCCGACCTTGAGTAATTTCGCCAGATGGGCCCGATTGCGCTCGCCGCCGGACAGCTCCACGGCCATCTTCTGCTGGTCGGCTCCGCGGAAACCGAAGCGCGCCAGATATTGCCGGATGGGAACGGAGTTTTTCCCGAGCACGATCTCGGCCGCGCCGTCGGAGATTTCGTCGATCAGCGAAATATCGCTTCGCAGTTGCTCGCGTCCCTGATCCACATAGGCATACTTGACTGTGGCGCCGATCTCGACCGTTCCGGCGTCCGGTTTTTCCTGCCCGACCACCATTTTGAACAGGGTGGTCTTGCCGGCTCCGTTGGGTCCGACCAGACCCACCACGGCGTTGCGCGGAATACTGAAGGTAGCGTCGGAAAACAACACCTGATCGCCGAACTGCTTGGACACATTGGCAAACTCGATCACCCGATCACCCAGCGGCGGTCCGGGGGCGATCTGAATGACCGAGGTGTCGTCCTTCGAGGTCGCCGCTTCGCGCGCCACCAGCGCGGCATACTCCTGGATGCGCGCTTTCGCCATCGCGTGGCGGTCGTTAATGCTCATCCTCAGCCAGTTAAGCTCCCGGGCGAGAGCGCGGCCGCGGGGAGAGTCTTTCTTCTGGTCGCCGGAGAACTTGGACAATTTCTGCTCAAGCCAGGATGAATAATTCCCTTCCCATGGAATGCCGTACCCGCCTTCCAGTTCGAGAATCCACTTGGTGATGTTGTCCAGAAAATACCGGTCATGCGTGACGATAATGACCGTCCCCGGATAATCCCGCAACTGCGCCTCAAGCCAGTCAACCGTTTCGGCGTCCAGATGGTTGGTCGGTTCGTCGAGCAAAAGCAGATCCGGCCTTTCGAGAAGCGCCTTGCACAATGCCACCCGTCGCCGCTCGCCGCCGCTTAACGTGCCTACAACCCGGTCATCGTCGGGCAAACAGAGCGCATCCGAGGCGGTGGCCAGCTTCTGATCGAGATTCCAGGCGTCGGCCGCATCGAGCTTGTCCTGCAACTCGCCCATGCGGGTCATGGCCGTGTTCATTTCGTCGTCGCTCATCGGCTCCGCCATTTTGGCGCTGATCGCGTCGTATTCTTTCAGCAGTGACGTAATGCTCGTAAAGGCCTGTTCCAGCGTCTGCTTCACCGTCAACTGGGAATCCAGGAGCGGTTCCTGCATCACCAGCCCCGACTTATAGCCGGGGGTGATAAAGGCCTGCCCCTGGAAGGCGTCGTCCAGCCCTTCCATGATGCGCAGTACAGTCGATTTGCCTGAACCGTTTTCGCCGACTATCCCGATCTTGGCGCCGGGGAAGAAGCATAAATTGATGTTTCGCAGGACCTGTTTCTGGCCGTAAAACTTGTTCAGGCCGAGCATCGTGAATATGTATTTATCCGCCATAGACTCCTTGGGTCTGGTTTCATGTGTTCGGAGGGCATAAGAAGCGCCAACAGGCGCCCGATGTCAAGTCTGGACGCGACCGCCGCCTCCCGCCGCCGGGGGGCGGCACGATTTGATTGGCAATATCCGATGCGGTCTCATATGTTTATAACACCTATGAGCAGGCAACGGGACCATTCCATATGATCACTCTTTCATTTCATGGCGCGGCGGGTACGGTCACCGGCTCCAAATATCTGGTCAACTGCAACGGTCAGCGTATTCTCATCGACTGCGGCATGTTTCAGGGGGCCAAGGAGCTTCGCGAACGCAACTGGAATCCTCTGCCGTTCGATCCCCGCACCGTTTTCACGGTCGTATTGACCCACGCGCACATCGATCATGTCGGGTATCTGCCGCGACTGGTGCGACTCGGATTCGACGGCAACGTATTCGCCACGCCGCCGACCTGCGATATCGCCGCCATCACGCTTGCCGATAGTGCCGGGCTTCAGGAAGAAGACGCGGCTTTTCGCAACAAAAGAAAAGCCACCAGTCACCCGGTAGCTCTGCCATTGTTCACCGCCGCCGACGCGGAGACCGCGATTGATCGCTTCCAGGCGGTCACCTTCGGCGAATGGAAGAAGATCAACGAGTGTTTTCGTTTTCGCTATCATATCGTCGGCCATCTGTTGGGGGCGGCTTCAGTCGAACTTGAAATCACCGACAGCAACCGCCGCGTGACCATTCTATTTTCCGGTGATGTCGGCCGGTATGCCGGCCCGCTCACCATTGACCCCGCCAATCCGCCCGCCTGCGACTATCTCGTGTGCGAATCGACATACGGCGGTCGGATGCACGAACCCGAAGACCCGTACTTTGCGCTCGCCGCTCTGCTGGACGACGTGATTGCCAAGCGGAGCGTTCTGTTGATACCTGCCTTCGCGATCGGCCGGACCCAGCAGATCATGTATATGATGAACCGGCTGGAGGCCGACGGACGCATTTCGAGGATTCCCGTTCATATCGACTCGCCGATGGCCATCCATGCCACCGACCTTTACGTCAAATACGCCGGCTATCATAAATTGAGTGAAGATCGCGATGAACTCGATGCGGCGCTCGATGGCCGGGATGTTACTCTCCACCGCAAGCGGGAGTCATCCAAGGATCTCAATTCCTTGCGGGGACCGGCGGTCATCATTTCGGCCAGCGGCATGCTCACCGGCGGACGCATCCTCCATCATCTTATCAATCGCCTCCCGGACCCCAAAACGATTGTCGCGATTGTCGGCTTCCTTCCCGCCGGAACGCTTGGACACAGATTACTCGACGGCGACAAGTTGGTTTACATCCACAAACAACCGGTCGATGTCCGGGCCAAAATTGTCAAGCTATCGGGGTTATCGGGTCACGCCGACTACTACGAGATTCTGCATTGGCTGGAACCGATGACCACCAGACCGAAGAAGGTCTTTGTCACGCACGGCGAGCCGGAGCAGTCGGCGGCGTTGGCCGAACATTTCCGCTCATCACGAGGATGGGATTGCCGGATTCCCCGGCTTGACGATTCGGTGGAACTCTAAGAAAGAAACAGCCCGGTTGTTGCGGTCGGTGAAATTACCAGATTCCCAACTGGTCTTTCGCCAGATCGGAGGCCATTTGATGCGGGTCCCACGGCGGGTCCCAAACCAGCACAACTTCGCACTTCGTCACCCCCTCAAGCTGTTCAACTTCACGCTGGCACATCTTGATGAGCATCTCGCCGTACGGGCAGGCCGGAGTGGTGAGTGTCATCTTGACAGTGACATCCCCCGCCTCGCCGACTTTAGCGTCATAG
>JACRAV010000193.1 GCA_016213305.1 Candidatus Zixiibacteriota bacterium
CCCAAGCCCATACCAAGGAAGATCCAAAGTGTCAGGTAACGATCCAAAAAACCAAGTTGTCGCGTTTTCACAGGCACCTCTCATTCAAAGCGTCATATCCGCATATGCGAATATATGGGGCGGCGAATAGGTGTCAAGGGTGATTTAGGATCGGGTGGAAACGATCTTTCGGGGGTTGAATCTGAGGCGGGAACTTAGATGGGTCTCGATGGTTTAAGCAAAGAGATCACGAAAGCGACCAACGAAGAGCCAAGCGATCTATTTTGAATTGTGTTGACATGGCGAAAATTTAGTGTAATTTTATATACTTAAAGCGATTAGGTAACAACTCGAAAGGAGTGCTTAGTGAAAAAGGCAACAATGTTTATTCTGGCTTCTCTTGCCGTGATGGCCTTGGCCATATCGCCGGTGTTGGCCGGTGAAGGTTGTGGCGCCAAAGCCGCCGCCGGTGAGGCCAAAGCCCAGATGACTTCCGGAAAAGGGTGCACGACCGCCCACGGTGAAATGTCGGCCGCCGAATGTGCCGCCAAGTGCGCCAGTATGTCTGCTGAAGATCTGGCCAAGCATTGCAATTACGACGGCAAGGTCCAGATGATTCAGATGTCCGTCAAGGGGATGACCTGCGGCGGATGCGAGAACTCGATCAAGGCCTCGCTCGAGAAGATCGAAGGCGTGGTCAAAGTTTGCGCCGTTTCATACAAAAGCGATTTTGCGGCGGTCGTCGTTGACCCGAGCAAAGTCAAGTCCGAGATGCTGACCACCGCGATCAGCAACAAAGGGTATGCGGTCGAAGTGATTCCGGCCGTGGCGACGATGACTTCCGGTTCGGCTGACGCTCACAAGAGTTGCACGCCGGAGCAGAAGGCCGCCTGCGCTTCCAAGAAGGCCGCCTGTGCCGCGCATCAAGAGGCCAAGACGGAAGAGACCACTTCTTCCGACAAGCAACCTCACTAAGTTCGATTTCGATGATTTCAGGCGGGATACGGTTTCGTGTCCCGCCTTTTTTATGCTCAAATCAGGTTTCACTCCGGCACCCAAGTTGCCTATATTGGTACCGTGAGCACCAGATTCATCTCCAGACCGTCCGTCTTGCTAAAACATGCAATGGCAATCACCATCTATATGTTGGTGACGTATCTGGCAGGCACGCCAGTTTGGGCCGCCAAATATGCCGGGGATGCTTTTTCGCTGGGGGTCGGAGCCCGACCGCTCGCTCTGGGGGGTGCCACAGTTGCCGGTCCATTCGACGCCACCGCCGCCTACTGGAATCCGGCGGGGATGAATGTGCTCGGCGGGCGGTATGTCACCGCCATGCACGCCGAAACCTTTGGCTCTCTATTAAATCACGATTATTTGTCGTATATCGATGCCCGTCCCCACGACAGTTCGCTCATCCGATCCTGGGGAGTGTATGTCTATTATCTGGGTGGCGGCGGAATCAAAATTACCCAGCTCAACCAGTACAACCGGCCGGTGGTCGTTCGCGAGGAATCTCACGGCGACTACCTGTTCGCCGGATCGGTGGCCGGGAAACTGTCGGACAAGATCGATTTCGGTTTGACGGGGAAAATCATCTATCGCGATATCGGCACCGAGACCGGCATGGGATTGACGCTCGATGCCGGCACGCTCTGGCGATCCAACCGGTATCTGACGGTCGGCCTGATGGTCAACGACATCACCACCGGATTTATCAGATACTCCGGCAAGACCTTCGGCACCGGCGGGAATGCGGAATCGATTTATCCGACGGTCCGCCCCGGCGCGATGTTCGAATACTCCTGGCGCGATTTCACCGGCCGGGCGATGTTCACCGGCGATATCAAGTTTGAGTCGCTCAAAACGACGGCGCAACTGTGGGCCGGGCCGGTCTCGATGGACACCCATTTCGGCTGGGAACTGGGCTGGCGCCACATGGTGTTTGGCCGGGCGGGGATAGATATCGGCCGTCTCACGATGGGGGCGGGTGTGGCGGTGCGCAAGTTTGCGGTTGATTTCGCCTATCTTCACGACTCGAATTTCGACGCCACCTTCCGGGTGAGCGGCGCGTATTCGTGGTGATCTCACCTTTCTAATCGCACGTTGACAGACCGGCCTTCCGCCGGTATATTATCTGTACAATAGCCCATGTTCTTAATCGCACCCGATCACCCATGGGCGGGACCGCTTTCCACAGTGGCTCTTTTCACATTTCGTTCCGGGAGGTTTGCATGAATCGCATTCTGTCCGTTCTCAAAGCCGTCGCCGTATTGCTGGCGCTTGCCGGGGTGGCTCACGGTCAGGCCGCTATCACCCTTGACAGTATCGGCGGCGTCCACTATCTGGACTCCATCGCCTCGGGTCAACAGGTGACGTTCTATTTCCGGTACACCAATATGACCGGTACCAACATGATCGGTATTATGAACGGGTACCGGATCTATTCACCGGACGGAGGGGCATGGAAGTCGGTCAGAATCGATACGACCGGTTTGAGCAATAGGCAATTTGATCTGGTAGTTATGCCTATGTATCGCGACACCATCGACCACACCACTCCGGATACCGTGGCGGTGGGATGCGCCGCGATGGACAGCGCCGGACTACCGGACGGATATGACGGGACGGCAGTGGCTATTACCGTCGATCTCAGTGATGGCCGCGCGATCGGGAAGCGCCTGTGCATAGATTCGAGTTTTATTTTGCCTGCAGGCGTGTGGAGGTGGGTCGGTGACGATTACAATGACCACAATCCATCCTGGGACGGTCCGCATTGTTTCTACGTGCGGGATATGTGGGCGGGTGTGGAACCGGCCGCCACCGAGCTTCCCGAATCTCCGTTTCTCCGCCAGAACTATCCCAACCCGTTTAATCCGTCCACGACCATCAAATTCACGCTTCCCCGTGCGACTCGCGTCACATTGTCGGTGACGGATATTCTTGGTCGGGAAGTGATCACGCTTGTTGAAAAGGTTGTCGGCCCCGGCGACCATTCGATCGTCTGGGACGGCAGAGACCGAACCGGAACATCGGTGGCGGGGGGAGTATATCTCTATCGCCTGCAGGCCGGGGAGCGATTTGAAACGAAGAAAATGGTGCTAGTGAAGTAAGTCCTGTGGGTCGGGTTGAGCGTACCCCGCTATTGCGGGGGACGATCTACCCGACATCTTCCTGCACCGGCTCCCCAACGATCCATTGCGAATAGTCTTCGACCGTCACCCCCCAATCTTGCGCGTATGCACCCTTCTCATACCAATTCATGAGCGAACTGTTGGCGTAATCAAACGGACTGCTTACGAGACCGTGGTGAACGGGGTTGTAATGAATGTAATCCAGATGAGCCGCCATATCCATTTCCTCCCGAATCACATGGTCCCAGAAGCGGTTCTGCCAGAGGGTAGTTTTGCCATGGCGCTGGAAGTAGCGACGTGAAAAGCGCAACTTGAAGCTCTGCAGGGCTTGCGAAATTGTCTTCGGGTCCGGGCGCACGATGGCGTGAAAATGGTCCGGCAGGACTACCCATGCGTCCAAGGCCACGGTGTCCCAGCCGTGCCAGAAAAGATCAAGGTTCTCCAGTAAAAAGCGGCGTCTCCCGCAGGTGACGACGGTTACAAAATAGGAGGCTCCGGGAATATGGAAGCGGCGAAGTGACTTCATTGCTCAAAGATGTCGGGTAGGAGGAAATCCGCAGGCGGATTTCCTCAACCCGACCTACAAAACTATCTCTTCATCGGGATCGGCAAGGTCGCCACCCGCTCGGCGAAATGGAACCACTGATCCTGGAACTGATACGACGGGCGATAGATATACCCAATCGGCCCCTTCCCCGGCGCGAAATACAGCTCGATCCGCTCACCCAGATAGTTGGTGGGGTCGGCCTCGGTCACCAGCACAATCACCCGCACCAGTCCGCTGGTTTGCATACCGAAGAAATTGTACGATGCGTCCGTGACCGTCTCGCGCGTAAACACCAGCCGAAGACCGGTCTCCACGACTGTGTCCTCTACGGTGTCGGGGGCAATGAGTGTCCCAAATAAAATGGGTATTGTTCCGAATTTGAGCGTGTCCGCCTTCAATACGAAATTCTGCTGGGGGCTCCAGCTGGGGCTGAATGGACCGGTGGAAATGACATACAATACACCCGAATCCGAGGTGAACGAGAAGGTTGAATCGCAGATGCGGAAATCATAGAAATTGCCGCCGGTGTCCGAGCGGTAGTGTTTCAGGTAGAACAGCTCCGACCAGAACGGGTCGCCGTCGCGTTTGCCATTGTGATTGAAATCGCAGTACGGCACACCCGGCAGGTATCCGTTCCCTTCGGTTCGCGGAAGCCCGTTGCCGTCGATATCGTCGAACGGAATGCCGGCGGTCCAGATTGCGTCCGGGCCGTCGTAGGTGCCGTTGTGATTCAAATCCTGATTTCTGGCCGGATCAGTGGAGATCACGAAGCCGTCGATACCGGAATCGTACAC
>JACRAV010000194.1 GCA_016213305.1 Candidatus Zixiibacteriota bacterium
GTCATCGGGCAGGTGATGAAACAGATCAACGCCGATTTGTTCGTGCTGACGGAGGTCGCCGAAGACGGAGCGCTCGACGATGTTGTCAAGATTCTCGGCAAGGCCAAAGTAGGACAGTACAGTTGTGCGTACGGCAAGACGGGTTCCCAGCAACGGGTGGCGATGATGTGGGATCGCGACTGGGTTCGGACGAAGAAGGATCCGGCGGAGCTGTTCGCCGACCGGGACCTGACGGTGATTGCCGAGGACGGGAGAAAAGGGGATGTGTTTCCCCGGCTACCGTTCTGGGGGTATTTCGAAGGGATTCCCGATGATCCAAAAAGCGAGGGATTTACCTTTGAATTGACCGGGGTGCATTTGAAGTCGCAGATGCCGCCCCGGGGATTCTCCGGGGGGCGGTTCGGCATCAAACAACGTACGGAAGCGGCAACGATGCTGGCCGACTGGCTGACCACTCCGGACCAGCATTACGACGAAGATATCCTGATCGTTGGCGACTGGAATGCGGCGCCTGGACTTGAAGAATGGAAGCCGATGCGCGATCTGGAAAAGAAAGGAGAAGCACGATTCGAAAAGATAAACCCGGGGAACGAGATCACCCATGTGGCGCGGCTCAACAAGAGCGGTCCGGCAGGCACGCGGCTGGACTTTCATCTGATCTCCAAAGCGGCCGATGCGCAGGCGGTGCCAAAGGAAAAAGGGGTGGTCATCCAATGGAAAATATTCGACCAGCTCAGTGATCTCGACGGTACGTTGCGCAAAGCGTTGTACACTCAGATGAGAAATATGGTCTCGGATCATCTGGCAGTGGTGACCAGATTCTATTTCACCAATGCCGGGCCAAAATAGCCGGGCGAGTGATACTCATTGTACTGGCGGGGTGGTCGTGAGACCGCCCTTTATTGTGTAGAGACGAGGGCAAGTTGGCCCCATAATTTCCTTGCCGGATGGCGGAAGGGTACGTACCTTTGTGAAAGATTTCACAGGTTGGGGGGGTCGGGTGAGAAGAGATGTCGGGTAGCTTGACCGCCTGACGGCGGTCGCGCAACCCGACCTACGAAGAGAAGACGAGGAGAGATTGCTTCGGTCACGCGTCCTTCGACAAGCTCAGGATGACGCGTGACACTCGCAATGACGAAAGGCGAAGATTTGGAGACAAAACATGGCTGAGCCGGGAATAAGAGAACTACTATCGGGGAATGAGGCGGTGGCGCGAGGAGCGTACGAGGCAGGGGTAAAACTGGCCGCCTCCTACCCCGGGACACCGTCCACGGAAATACTGGAGACGCTCGCCGAGAGGTTTCCCAGCATTTACTCGCAATGGTCGCCCAATGAAAAGGTGGCGTTCGAGGTGGCGATTGGAGCGTCGATCGGCGGAGCAAGGGCGCTGGTCACGATGAAGCATGTCGGATTGAATGTCGCGGCGGACCCGTATATGACATTCGCCTACACCGGAGTTGGGGGCGGGCTGGTGGTGGTGTCGTGCGATGATCCCGAAATGCATTCGTCGCAGAATGAGCAGGATAACCGGTTCTACGCCCGGATGGCGCAGGTGCCGTTCCTGGCGCCTTCCGACAGCCAGGAAGCCAAAGACATGCTGATCACGGCGTATGAGATGTCGGAGATTTTCGACACGCCGGTCATGCTCCATATGACCACGCGGATTTCGCACTCGAAAGCAGTGGTGGAACTGGGTGAGCGGGTATCGGGACCGGATAAGAGGTTTATCAAGGATCAGAAGAAATATGTGATGATCCCCGCCCACGCCCGGCTTCGGCATGTGGTGGTCGAAGATCGTTTGGAGAAATTGCGGCATTTCACCGAAGAGACGCCGTACAACCGGGTCGAAAACAACGGGTCGGATATCGGGATTATCACGGGCGGAGTATCGTATCAGTATTGCAAGGAAGTGGCGCCGGATTTCGATTATTTCAAAATCGGAATGGGGTATCCGCTCCCGTTTGGGAAGATCGAGCAGTTTATCAAGGCGCACAAGCGGGTGATGGTGGTCGAGGAGCTTGAGCCATTCTACGAGGACATGATCCGCGCTTATGGGATGAAGGTTGAGGGGAAGAAGTTCACCGGCACGCTGGGGGAACTGTCGCCGTACCGGGTGGCGCTGGCGTTCAAAGAGGCGGGATTGATCGATAAGGTTGAGGCGCCTGAAATATCGTCCGAGGAGTTCTTCCCGCGTCCGCCGGTTCTGTGCCCGGGGTGCCCGCATCGCGGGGCGTTCATGGCGCTCAAGAAATTGGGGGTGGCGGTGGCCGGGGATATCGGCTGTTACACGCTGGGGGTGACCGAGCCGCTCAATGCGATGGATACCTGCATTTGCATGGGAGCATCGATAGGGAACGCAATCGGCATGGAGAAAGTGCAGGGATCAAAGACCGGCACGGTGGCGGTGATCGGCGATTCGACTTTCATTCATTCGGGGATCACCGGGCTGTTGGATGCAGTCTATAACAAATCGAATGTGACGGTGATGATACTCGACAATCGGGCGACCGCGATGACCGGCGGGCAACAGCATCCCGGAACCGGCAAGACGCTGATGGGGGAGGATGCGGCGCGGGTCGATCTGTTCAAATTGTGCCAGGCGCTGGGAGTGGAGTCGGTGCGGGAACTGGATGCGTACGATTACGACGCCGCGGTGGCGATGATCAAGGAGGAAATGGCGCGGCCGGGGCCGTCGGTGATTATCACCACGCGTCCGTGCGTGCTGATGCCGGTACGGATCATGGATGAGCCGTATGTGGTGGACATGGAGTTGTGCAACGGGTGCTCGGCCTGCTTTCGGATTTCATGTCCGGCGATTGCGGCTTCGCACGAAACCAACAAGCACGGGCACCCCAAGGCGGTGATCGACGACACGATGTGCACCGGGTGCACGCTCTGCGCGCAGATCTGTCCGACCGAGGCGATCATCCTGAAGAGTCATTTCGTGAAGACGGAGGTGACGCGATGATCACCGGTACCAGCGCAAATATTCTCATTGTGGGAGTAGGCGGGCAGGGGGTTTTGCTGGCCTCGGAAGTAATTTCCGAAGTGGCGATGAACGGCGGGCTGGATGTGAAGAAGTCGGAGATTCACGGGATGTCGCAGAGGGGCGGGGTGGTGAGTTCGCATGTGAAGATCGGCCCGAAAGTGTACTCGCCGACGATCGGCGAAGGGCAGGTGGATATACTTATGGCGTTCGAGCAGGCGGAGGGACTCCGGGCGGCGTCGTGGATGCGCAAGGACGGAGTGGCGATTGTCTCGCGAACATCGCTGATACCGGCGATTGTCACCGGCTCGAAGGTGCATCATTATCCCGAAGACGCGATCGGCGATCTGGCGAAGAAGATCACCCATGTGATCGCGGTGCCGGCCGATCAGATCGCGGCCGAACTGGGGAATCCCCGGCTGGTGAATACCATTTTGATCGGGGTGTTGTCGAATCATCTTAGTTTTCCGGAAGATATCTGGATCGAGACACTCAAGAGCAAGGTCCGCAGGCAGTTTGTCGAGATAAACATCGAGGCGTTTCATCGCGGGCAGGCGGTGTCAACGGAGCGGGTAAAGGCGTAGGGCATGCCGAAATTTCTGCTCATCATCAATCCGGGATCGACCTCGACCAAGATGGCGCTGTTCGACGGCGATAGGAAGGTGAGCGAAGAAGCGGTGCGGCATGATGCGTCCGAGCTGGCCCGGTTCGATAATGTGGCCGACCAGTTCGAACAGCGTATGCGAGCAATAAACGCCTGGATTCAGTCGCTCAAGCTGGAACATGATCAGGTGGCGGCGGTGGTGGGGCGGGGTGCGCCGCTCAGACCGGTCGAAGGGGGAGCGTACGCGATCTCGGATCAGATGCTTGAGGAGTTGAAAACGCGGAAATACTCGAACCATGCATCGAATCTAGGGGCGATCATCGCGCACCATCTGGGGCAGAGGTTCGGGGTGCCGTCGATGATATCGGACCCGATCACGATTGATAATTTCACCGACGTGGCGCGCATCAGCGGCCTGCCGGAGATCGAGCGGAAATGCCGGGTGCATGCGCTGAATATCAAGGAGGTCTGCCGGCGTGAGGCGGCGAAGCTTGGAAAGATGCTCGAGGCCATCAATTTCGTGGCGGTGCATATGGGCGGGGGAGTTTCGGTAGCGGCGCTACGCGGCGGGAAAGTGATCGACGTCAACGATGCCCTGCTGGGGATGGGGCCGTTTTCGCCCGACCGGGCGGGTGCGCTACCGATTGGCGGGCTGGTCAAGCTCTGTTATAGCGGCAAGTTTTCGGAGCAGGAGATGATCGACAAACTTTCGAAACAGTCGGGACTGGCGGCGTATTTGGGCGTGGCGGACCTTCGCGAAGTGGAAAAGATGATCGAAGCCGGCGACAAAAAGGCATTACTGTATTTCAATGCGATGGCGTATCAGATTGCAAAGGAGATCGGTGCGGCGGCGGTGGCGCTGGAGGGAAGGTTTGAGGGGATCGTGCTCACCGGCGGCATGGCGCATTCGCGGCGGTTGGTAAATGAGATTGAAAAGTATGTCGCGTTTCTGGGAAAAGTTATTGTCGTCCCGGGCGAGTTCGAGATGGAGGCGCTGGCGGCGGCGGGTCTGCGGGTGCTGGCGGGCGAGGAAGAACTCAAGTCTTATTGAGATGTGGTCATGCATAACGAGCCGATTCGATCATCAGACCAGTTGATCCAGCGGGCGATCCAGATCGCGAAGGACGGCCGTCCCAAAACGGTGGTGGTGGCCGCGGCGCAGGACGCGGATGTGATCGAGGCAATCGCCCAGTCGCAGGCAAAAGGGTTTCTGTCGGGAGTGCTGGTGGGGGACAGGAAGGCGATCGAGCGGCTGGCGGGCGAACAGGGCATAGACATCGGAAATCTTGAGATCATCGACCACGCTGACCCGCTCGCGGCCGCGCATCAGGCGGTGAAGCTGGCGTCGACGGGTAAAGCCGACGTAATCATGAAAGGATTTCTGGCGACCTCGGCGATTCTGAAGGTCGTGCTCGATAAGCGGTACAATCTGCGCGGCGAGAACACGCTGTCGCACTGCGCGGTGCTGGATATCCGGGGGTATCACCGGCTGTTGAATGTCACCGATGGCGGCATGGTGGTGAAACCCGATCTGGAGCAAAAGATACAAATCTTGCAGAACGCGCTGGTGGTGGCGCGGGCGCTGGGGTGTGTACCGGCGAAAGTGGCGGTCAGTTCGGCGGTCTGCCAGCACAGCGACATGCCTCCCGAGCGCCACGCCGAATTGGAAGCGTTTCTCGCCCTGGCGAAGACGCGTTGCACGGATATTGTTTTACAGGGGCCGCTCACGCTCGACGCCGCGACCAGCATTGAGGCGGCGCGCTCGCGCAAGGCCGAGGGACCGGTGGCCGGGGAGGCGGATGTCTATCTGGTCGATTCCGTTGAAGAGGGGAATATCATTTCCAAGACGCTCATCCAGTTTGCAGGGGCGGTGTTTGCCGGAGTGATTGTCGGCGCCAAAGTGCCGGTCTCGCTAGTCTCCCGGACCGATACGGTCAAAAACAAGATGGCCTCGCTGGCGGTGGCCTGTGTGGTGGCGGAATATCAGCGTCGGAGTCATATGGAGGCGCGCCCGTGAGCGACAAAACGCCAATCTGTGAGGGATTCGCCCAGATATTTGCCCTGGCCAAAGACCGGTTTGAATCGGGGCGGAAACCGCGCGCGGTGATGGCCGCCTATGCCAGCTTGCATACCCTGAAAGCGTTCGAGCGGGCGTACTTGTCGGAGTTGATTGATCCGGTGGTGGTCGGAGATACGGGGCTATTTGAACGGGCGATCGCCGATCATGCGCCGGGGCTGAGCTCGGTGGAGATGATCGACGAGGATCATCCGGTCGATTCGATTCGTATTGTTGCGGACATGGTGGCGGCCGGAGAGGTCGATCTGGTGGTGCATGGCGGGATATTGTCGGCCTCGCTGATTCGCGGACTGATCGGTGGGGAGTCGAAGTTGATTCATCCGGGGAAGATTGTGTCGCACGTGGCGGTGGTCGAATCGAGCGCATACAAGAAAGTCACTTTGTTGTCCGACGGCGTGGTGCATGACCAGCCCGACCTGGCCACGACGCTCGGTATCATTCAGAATCTGACCGGCCTGGCGCATGCCATCGGAGTGACGAAACCAAAGATCGGCATACTGGCGGCGGTGGAAGCGGTCTATCCGCAGATGCCGGTGACGATGTCGGCGGCGGCGCTGGCGAAGATGTCGGATCGGGGGCAGATTGCGGGAGCGTATGTTGACGGGCCAATATCGGTCGATGTAGCGCTCGATCCGGAGGCGGCGCAGGCGAAGGGGGTAATCAAATCAGATGTCGCGGGTGACGCCGACGCCTTCATCGCGCCGAACGCCGCGACCGCGCACGGGATGTACGAAGCGTTGCAGTTCTGGGGGGAGTGCAAGATCGGCGGTGTGGTGCTGGGGGGACAAC
>JACRAV010000197.1 GCA_016213305.1 Candidatus Zixiibacteriota bacterium
ACCGGCGTTTGCCGACTTTGATAATGGTGGTCACGGAGGGCCAGGGGAATTCGAACTTGACGTCCTTAACCGGCTCATCGAAACTGATGTGTTGCGTCTCCGCCACAATATAGACACTGCCCGATTGAATAAGACTGCGGGCCTCGCTCGATGAGGCGCACATTCCGGTCTTGGCCAGAAGATTCGGCAGGAACAGTTTGTCGGCGTTCAATCCGAGCTGGACCGCGCGGTCCTTAGTAAGCTCTTCGATGTCATCGGGCAATTTCTTTTGAGAAAAGACTCGTTCAAACTCGTCGCGGGCGGTTGTACCGTCACCGGCATGGTGGTACATGTCAACGAGCGTCTCCCCCAGCTCTTTCTGCAAGAGCATTGGGTTGATGTCGGGCTGGCTCAGCTGTTGTTTGATGTCTTCGAGCCGTTCGAGGGCGACCTCGGTGGTGAGCAGGAAGTAGTCGTATATGAGACGATCGGGTATGGACATCACCTTGCCAAACATGTCGCGGGGATCATCGGTGATGCCGATGTAATTTCCCAGCGACTTGGACATCTTCTTCTCGCCGTCGAGGCCGACAAGGATCGGCAGGGTCAGAATCGCCTGCGGCGGCTGGCCGTAGGCCTGCTGAATGACCCGGCCGGCCAGAAGATTGAACTTCTGTTCGGTGGCGCCGATTTCGATATCGGCCCGAATCGCGACGGAATCGTACCCCTGCATGAGGGGGTAGAACAGCTCGTGAAGCGAAATCGGTACGCCGTTCTTCATGCGAATCGAAAAATCATCGCGTTCCAGAACGCGGGCGACGGTAAAGGTGGTCGCCAGGTGCATGATTTCGCGGAAATCCATCTTTTTGAACCAGTCGCCGTTACTACATATCTCGGTTTTGGACCGATCGAGGATTCGGAAGAACTGCTTTTGGTAGGTTTCGGCGTTCTCCATTATTTTGTCGTAGCTGAGCATAGGACGGGTCGCCGACTGGCCGGAGGGGTCGCCCACCAGCGCGGTATAGTCACCGACAATGAGGACGATCTTGTGCCCGAGGTCCTGAAACTGTTTGAGTTTACGGATTCCCACGGCGTGGCCGAGATGGATATCGGGGGAGGTCGGATCAAACCCCTGTTTGACCCGGAGCGGCTTGTTATCCTTGAGGGATTGCTGGAGTTTGGCCCTGAACTCGTCCTCAGGGAGGAGGTCCACGGCGCCTCGCGCGATGACCTGCCATTGGCGGTCGAACTCTGTGTGGGGCTTGCTCAACATACTTTCTTACACAAACACAACGAATTGGTCGCAGATGGTTATAAGCATATGGCGGGGTCGTCCAATTTCACCGGTACGCCCTCCGGCCGAAAGATTGAGGATACACCAGTTGACAACAAAAAGCAAACGATTATGCCCAAACGTTTTAGCTTGACTACGCACCGTCATCAAAGTAAATACCCTCGCTATGCCGTTAAGCGGAACCAACATGTCGGCTGAACAGCGTGCCCGCCAGGCGCGCCTTTTGACCCTTTTCGGGCTGTTACTCATGATATTTGCGGCCTACCTGCTGGTTCAGGCCTATCATATATATCAGTCGGACCTGCCATCATTTGAGGCGCTACATAACATCGAACCGAATCTCAGCACCAAGCTGTACGATCGGAACGGCATTCTTCTCAAAGAGTTTTACACCGAAAATCGCGCTCTGACGCCGCTTGCGGATATCCCGCCGGCGATGGTCCAGATGCTGATTGCCTCGGAGGACCGGGAATTCTACGAACACTGGGGGATCAATGTTCGGCGGACGCTTACGGTGGCGGTCACGAATATTCTCCATTGGCGGCTCGAGGCGGGGGCCTCCACCCTCACCCAGCAGTTGGCCCGAATGCTCTTCTTATCGCCGCGAAAGACGCTCGAACGCAAGGCCAAGGAAGCTCTCACGGCGATCAAGCTGGAGCGGACATATTCCAAGGATGAGATCCTTGAGATGTATCTCAATCAGCACTATTTCAGCAAGGGGGCTTATGGCGTGTCGGCGGCGGCCCGGATGTTTTTCAATAAGCGGGTGCCCGAACTTAACTACAACGATTGCGCCGTCATCATAGGTCTGTTAAAGGCGCCGAATGTCAACTCTCCGCTCAACAGCCCCGAAAAGTCTCTGCAGGCGCGCAACAGGGTGCTGTATTCGTACTTCGAGGTCGGCGGCCTGACTCAGCAACAGTTCGACTCGCTGAGGGCGGCCCCGCTGGAAATTGCGCCACCTGAGGAAAAAGAGGGTATCGGGCCGTACTTTACGGAGACGATCCGCCAGTATCTGATCCAGAAATATGGCGACACACTACTGTATTCGGGCGGGTTGCAGGTGCGGACCACGCTTGATGCCCACCTTCAGAAAGTCGCGGAGAAGTCGCTCCACGAGCGGATCGATTCGCTCCGGGCCAAGGTCGGCCGCAACATGAGTCTGTCCAACCCGCAGTACACCGAGGTACTTTCGGACACGGTTGATGCGCTCGGCGACTCGATCCGGGTATTCAAGAAGGTGCAGGGGGCTTTCCTTGCCCTTGATAACGCCACGGGCGACGTTATTGCGATGGATGGCGGGCGGTCGTTCGACAATACCAAGTTCAACCGGGCGGTGCAGGCGATGCGCCAGCCGGGGTCGGCGTTCAAGCCGTTCGTGTACACGGCTTGCATAGAGAACGGTTTCAAGACGTCAGACATCGTCGATGACAATCCGATCGTGCTGGATATCCCCGGTTCCAAGCAATGGCGACCACACAATTTTGACGACAAGTTCATGGGGCCGATACCGGTGCGAACGGCGCTGGCCCAGTCGCGCAACCTGGCGGCGATCCGATCCCTGCTGAAACTCGGAGCGCAGGAGGCGATCTATTACGCCAAGCGGATGGGGATTACCTCTCCCCTGTCGCCGGTGCCGTCGCTGGCGATTGGAACGAGCGAGATCAGGATGACCGAGATTGTGCCCGCGTTTATGGTATTTCCCAACAAGGGGATTCGGGTGAACCCGCGTATGATCCTAAAGATCATTGACCGGTACGGCCGGGTGCTTGAAGACAACAGCGCTATCAAGCGCGAAGAAGTTCTGGCACCTCAGACGGCGTTTATCATGACCGATATGATGCGGTCGGTAGTTGACGAGGGAACCGGGATCCGGGCGCGAGCGATGGGCT
>JACRAV010000020.1 GCA_016213305.1 Candidatus Zixiibacteriota bacterium
TGCATCGAATTCTGAACAAACATCGACCGGGTTGCGCCGGAGTCGTTCTCAAGCATCACCTTGTCGGCGGCGAAACCGATGAGGTGCCCCACGGGCGTGGTTTGCAAATGGACCCAGCCGATCCCCACCAGGGCGCATCCAATAAGGAGCCGCCGCCAGCGCTGGAACAAGAGCGCTTCCCCCGCGAAAAACGTTACCAAGCCCAAAACAGCGGTGGTCGATGTGGACACGACTATTGCCACAACTATCGGAAACCAGGCCCGGTCCTTCTGATACCAGAACATGACCAGGAACGGCAGTAGCGAGAAGGCAAACATGGAGGACTCGGAGGCCAGTGATTTCATGCGCACCAACTCGAATGCGCCGAGCGCAAAGCGCTGAAACTTGCTGTAGCTGTTCCCTTCATTGCCCGTAATCCGATTCGACAGAAAATCGACATTCTGATGAAGCACCGCGTAGCCGATAACCTCATAAAATCCGTACGCCACAAATACCAACGCACCGATGCGGGCCAGGCGCAACAATTGTTCGGGGTTGTCATGCCGCATGAGATGGCCCCGCATGTACAGGTAGAAGATCACACAGGTAACGAGGTAAATACTCTGCGTGAATAGACTCCTGCGAAGCAACACCACCGATGGATCTTCGGGCGACACCATGAACAGCGCATGGTTGTAATTGGGCGGCCAGAACACGTTGAGCATCTGGCTGATCGACTGCCAGGCCGCGAAGATGACGAGAAACAGGACGAGCGGGCGGACGACGCTTCGCCGGGGCCGCCCAACCATTGTTGCCGATGAATCGAGCGAAAACTGGGCGAGGACTAGAAGAAACGATGGTACCAGCCCTTTTACTACGGTCGATACGACCACCGACTGCACCAGCATCGTGATGATCGCCAATTTGAACAACAGAAGGCCGGACTCCTGTCCAATATCGAACCAAGCTCCCCGGCTCAGCGATGACGAGAGGCGAAGAGCATATGTGCGTGACGTGTCCATATCTTTGTATGCGCAGGTCTTCGAGCCCACCTTGTCCTGGGGCCAAACAGACGTATCCCTGCGCACCGCACACTGAATGCAATCACCGTGCCACCGACCTCTCCATCAGGCCCCTTTAGCGCATTGTGCGACAATGAGTTGCGTGGCCATGTGCGGCCCGGTTTTCTACGGGTCCAAAACAGGTCATTTCTCGGAATTTGATTCCGGCTGAACGGCGAAAAAGTTTCCCCCGGTTAGTGAGTCGTCAACGATTTGCCTCTATCAAAGCCAACCATTGCCGCGCGCTCTGCACCCATTGGTACGAACCGGCCCGCTCTCTTCCTAAGCGCCGAAGGTCATTCTGGACGGTGGCCGAAGTGACTACTTCCATGACTCGATCAGCAATGTCGCCGGGACTATGCGGGTCAACATATCGGGCGGCGTTGCCGCAAACTTCCGGAAGAGACGCGGCATTCGAGGCTACCACCGGACAACCGCAGGCCATCGCCTCGATCGGCGGCAAGCCAAACCCCTCGTACTTTGAGGGGAACACCAGACACAGAGCCCGTTCATACAGGGCGCGCAGTGCGGCGTCGGACACATACCCCAGACAGTGCACATTGGGCGTAAAAGTCCACTTGGCAGTACTGAAGACTCGTTGGTTGGCCCCTCCGGCAATGATCAAACTTATGCCGGACTCATTCAACCGAACCGCCGTTTCGAGGAGCGCCCCTAAATTCTTGTTTGGATTGAGACTCCCGGCCGCCAGCACGAATGGGCGCGAAGCCCACTCGCGACCGTCAAATACCGCCGAGTCGGACGCCACCCGTAGCACATGATCGCCGCCCAGCGGAATAACCGCCACCTTTTCCATCGGGATGCCAAACCAGCGATGCAGTTCGTCGCGCGAAAAGCACGAATCGGTGACAACGCCGCGCGCCGTCTTTCCGAGAATTCGCATCAAGATGCGATACCATAGTCGAAAGGCCTGCGAATATCCGGCAGGTGCGGCCGACACCGAGGCGTCGTGTATCGTTACGATCTGACGGCGAATCCCGATCGGTCCGGTGTTGGCCAGACCAATAAGGAGACGTCCCTGAAGATGCCTCGGCAGTTCAAGTTGCTCCCACAAATGCCCGGAATATGCCCCTACCTTGCGAACCGGGATATGTCGCCAATGCGTATCCATCCGGCCCGACTGCGGAGTGAGGACCTCAAAAGAATAGCCGGAGCGAAGATCCGATTGGGAGGTCAGGAGGTCATCCAGCGCCGACACGACCTCGAACGCATACCGCTGGACGCCGGTTATCGGCTGAGTGAGGAATCGTCCGTTGATAGCACAGCGAATCATGTGGGAAGCATCTCTCGTTGCCCATGATAAAGCGTGACCCGAAGAATCCGCTATTTCAATTTTGAGGCGACCACAAAGATGTTGGCGCCATCGGAGGTTCGCTCGATCGATTCGCGCACCGCGGCCAGATACCGTCGGCGGTATCGATTCCAGAGCTTCACATCAAGATCAGGAACAAATCGTCCGAGGGCCATCGGACCGCTCAGACGATGAAACCGATACCAGAAGGTGTACCAGTCCGGCTGGTAGTGAATCACCAGATCGACTGCGAACCCACTCCCCCTCAGCCGCGATCGCCATTCCGATTCGCTGAGGAGGTGATGATGCGAACTTGCCCGGTTGACCTCTTCACTCGTTCGGATGCCGAAATACTTTGTGAGATCGTCACGGTATTTGCGGAGCGGCACCGTGAATAACAACCGACCGCCGGGCGCA
>JACRAV010000021.1 GCA_016213305.1 Candidatus Zixiibacteriota bacterium
GGCCCAACTGAGCGACTCGCTGGTCGATCTGGCCGGACTGGGACTGAATATGACTGTGGTGGCCAACGCCGATATTCTCACCGAACTGGCTTTCGGCCCGATGCCGGTTGATTCGGCAACCATCAGCGACACCTGGCACATCTTCCTGCTCACCAATTCGGGCTCGGGTGTTTCCGATGCCTGGATCGATTCGGTGCAGTTCCTCAAGGACGGCATCGCGCAGGTCAATGCTTCGGGAGCCAATCAGATGTCGTATGTGCGCAACTGGACCCAGACCGCGCTTGACACCACCGCGTCGTACACGAATCTGACGTCGCATACCGTTCTCGGCGCCACCGCCACCGATCAGGTGTACGGGGTGGTCAACGGCCAGTTCACCATGGACCGCACCGACGTGACCAAGTCGAACGGGGAGACCACGGTTCGCACGCTGTCGCTGGCGGGCGCCATGACCAATTTCACCGTTGAGCGGTACAGCAACTGGCACAGCGGCTGTCCGACGACCGGAACGTTTACGATCGAAGCCACCCTGACGGTGACTCCGTCGGCCGGCTCCCCGATTGTGTCCACCTGGATGTTCGACATTTCCCTGGTCAATGGCCGTGCCCTCATCACCACGACCGAAAGCGGCGTCAGCTTTGTCGCCTCGGCTGATCTCTGCACGATGTAGAGTTTCTTCTCGCCAATTCAAAGCCCGGCGGTCGCCGGGCTTTTTTTTGCCTCATTGACACGAACCCAAATCTGCCGTATGTATTCTCGCATGAAAGAACTCATTCGCTACCCCGGATGTTTTGTTTGCGGCGACAAAAACAATCACGGCATCAACGCCCGGTTCTTCTGGGACGGCACCACCGCCACCTCTGAAATCACTCTGCCGGAACAGTTTGACGGCTTCAAGGGCATCTCCCACGGCGGCGTGGTGGCGTCGATGCTCGATGAAGTTATGATCAAGGCGATTCTCGCCACCGACCGGCATCCGGTGACCGCCGAATTGACGGTCAAGTACCTCAGACCGGCCAGAACCGGGATCACGCTTCGTTTCACCGGAAGGGTGGTGGCTTCCAAGGGGCGGTTGTTCAAGGCGGTGGCGTTGGTGTCGGATCCGAGCGGGACAATTATCGCCGAGGCCGAGGGAAAGTTTCTCGAAGGGGACGCCGACTTGATCGCCGAGCTGAAGCGCTCGCTCGAATAGATGGGCGCTAGTTCGTTTCACGATTCCTGAAGCCGATTGACCATTTTACGCCGATCTCGTGCTGGCGTACTCGCGACCCATTGAGTTTCAACGAATTACGCTGGCCCTGGGGCGCAGGATTTTCGGGGCACGGCTGTTGCTTTATTCAGGGCATGACAAAAACAGGCACGGCGACGACTGCCTATATCGCGGCCATAGAACGGCCGATTATCGACCAGTACCTTGGCCAACAGGGATTTAGCAAGGGGTTGATTCTGTTCGCCGTCCCCGATTACGGGATAGTTTTCAAATGTCTGGCCGATGGCTCGCCGGTCGATCTGGAGTTTGGGGCATTTTTCGCCCTGCTGAAGTTTGTGGAAACATCACTCGCCGCCGAGAAGATCTCCCAATTGCATATCCTGAGTTCAAACCCTGAATTTGTTTTTGCGTTTACGGGTCACAGCGGTCATCTGACGCCGGGAAGCTCCCGCGAACAGCTCTTAGAACAGCATGCCCGACAATTGAAATTTGATGTTGCCTATATTGAGCCGTGGAACAACCAGACCCGGGTGTCGGTGGTGGATTTTCCCTCGGTGCCGGAAGGGCGAAAGGTGACGGTTAAATCAAAGTTGACCACCGGCCGGGTGGTGGGGTTCAAGCCGCTTCAGAAGGGGATAAAGGTGTAGGGGTGCTTCGACTTTATTTGTGATACTTCCATCCGTTATGATTATCTTGAGCAGGTCGCGTACCCGTCCGCTGGCGGGGCGGACTAAACACCTGCTCGACGGTCTTCGTACTTATATTACCGACTGTGTAGGTAAGCATAGGATGAGAGTACTGATGCGATTTCACCGACTTCTCTGGATGGGGCTATGGGCCGGGTGCGGGCTGGTTGCGGCGGCATCGGCTGAGGACCTGACAATCATTTCGATTGAATCGGAACAACAGGCCGAGTACGCCCGGCAGGTTTGCGGACCGGCGTATCTGCGAGTGAACGACGGATATCTGGTCGCCGTGACACCTACGCAACGTGCGGAGTTGACAGCAACCGGAATTGCGATGGCAGACATCCTTCGAGACGCCGACATCGCGATGCTTTCTCTGGTGCTCGATCATCCGGCAGGGGTCGATACTCAGACAGATTTATCCTCATACGGCCGGGCAATCTCCCTGCCGGACGGCACTACACTTCTGGCCATAGGTCCGTCGGCCGCCACTTCGTTTCGCGCCGCCACCGGCCTGAAGATCACGTCGTTAGCGAACTGGCAGACGCGGATTGAATACTCTCCGCCACGGGTGTACTGGAATCTGTCGGCAGACGCCTATCCGACCGATTCGCTGGTCAATATGATCAATCTGGATACGCTCAAAGCGCTGGATCAGCGGCTTGAGGCATTCTACACCCGGTATATCTGGACCGATTCCATTCGCAAAGCGCGGGACTGGATGGTCCAGCGATTTCAATCGTGGGGGTATTCAAACGTTACTACTCCCAGTTTCAGCTGGGGGGGAGGAACCCATTACAACGTTCAGGCAATAAAGACCGGGTACGCTGAACCGAACAGCTATATCGTCATAGGCGGTCATTACGACTCGTACAACCAGCAATCGTTCGGATCGGCATATGCCCCCGGGGCCGACGACGACGGTTCCGGCACGGCCCTCACTCTAGAACTGGCCCGGGTGTTTTCCAAAATACCCACGCGGAAATCGATCAGATTCATTCCATTCTCCGCCGAAGAGGTCGGCCTGGTCGGGTCCAATGCGGCCGCTACAGGATTCAAGAATGCCGGAACCAATATTGAGTGCATGTACAACTTTGACATGGTTGGGTATGAACCAGCATCGACCTGGGGTCTTAACCTGTCAAGCGCGTCCAATACCGCTTACCGGCAGATAGCGGTGGACGCGGCCACCCGGCTGACGTCGATTGTACCGTACATAACCGGCATGGGTTCCTCGTCGGACCACTACTCGTTTTATCAAAAGGGATTCGACATTGTCGATCATATCGAGCGCAATTTCAACACGGACGGTTGGCACACCGATCTCGATCTGTCGTCGCGGATGAACTTCCCGTATTTCACGCAGGTGGCGAAACTGGCGATAGCTTCCATAGCCATAGCCGCCAACGCCGGAAAGCCGGGGAACATCGGAGATATCGTCGATGACGGCAACGGAAATTCGGTAACGGTGTCGGTCAGCGGGTGTCACCCATCCTCGACCTACTGGATTCGATACGGTACCGCTTCTACGGCTCTCATTGATTCATTCCCGGTTCCTGCCGGCGCCTGCTCCGTATCGGTCACCGGGCTTACTCAGGGTATAAAGTACTACTTCGGAGTCTTTGAGTTGCCATCGGACGGCTACCGCTCGGTCTGGTCAACGACTGCTTCTCAGACACCGTTGTTAGTGCCACGCGCTCCGCTGGGGCTCGTTGCATCTCCGCAGGCGAGCCAGATTGATCTTGCCTGGACGGCCAACAAGGAGGGGGATCTTGATCATTACAATATCTATCGCAAACTGCAGGGGATAGGCGACTACACGCGCATTGCCGCCAATCTTACCGGTCTGAGTTTCAGCGATACCCACATTGTCCGGCAGATTCCATACGAATACGTGGTCACCGCGGTTGATCACGATGGCTACGAGTCGCCCGTCTCCCAATCCATACTGTCATATGCCGCGACCTTCGACGGCGGCATTCTGGTCGTTGACGAGTTCACGCAGGAGAATTACACCCAGCCGACGCAGGCCCATCAAGAGGCCTGGCTGGACACGATTTTCGGCGCGACCCCCTATGCAATAGTCAAGCTGGATACGACGACCGACAAACTGACCCGCAATCATGTCGGCCGTTTTTCGTCGATCATCTGGGAGGATGACGACAACTTCATGAAATTGCTGGGCGCCAGTTCCGATCCGGTGAGTTGGTTTTTAAGTCATCCGACCAACATGCTCATCTCCGGGTACCACACCATTGAGAAGGCGAGCATTTCACCGGTACCGGCCAGCCACTATCTCAAGACGGAATTCGGATTATCAACCTACTCCCCTGTGGTTCCGCCTGATTTCATAGGCGCCAAGGGAGAGAACGGGTGGCCTTCGGTCGAGGTCGGCCCGACTCGCATGATGCTGTCGCTCAATTATATCAGCAAATTGACCAGTGTGCCGGGGGTCACCGTCATTTACCGGTACGATTCCGAGGTCGATGATCCGGCCAATGAGAACCAGCCGGTGGGTCTCGCATGGAATTCGCCACATGGAAAGCGCGTACTGCTGTCTTTTCCGCTGTATCACCTGACGCCGTTCTCAGTCAAGGCGCTGATAAGCAAAGCGGTGGAGTATTTCGGTGAATCCTCGGGCGGTGTTGTCAACGGTGATCTCGACTTGACAGGAACAGTTGATATCGCCGATTTGAGCTCGATGATCGACTATCTGTTTATTTCGTTCGCCCTGCCGTCGAACTTGAAGGCCGCCGATGTGGATCATTCGTGCAATGTCGATATTAGCGATCTTTCGTACCTGATCGGCTTTCTGTTCATGGGCGGCCCCGCGCCTCTGGAGGGGTGTCTGCCGTGAGGTGGTCTACGTAACCGCACGAAATAGATGTCGGGTTTTTCGTCCGCCTGACGGCGGACTCGGAACACCGACCTACGAGATATTCAGTAGAGAACCGTCAGGCCGGGAGGCCTGACGGCACGCTAAGGGCGGTGTTTTCGGAGAAGATGTCACCCTCGAAGACGAGGGTGATCTACATAAGAATGCGACGGCGGTCAGGTGAGGGCACCTGACCGCACGAAGAGGATGTCGGGTTTCTCGTCCGCCTGACGGCGGACTCGGAACGCCGACCTAAGAGATATTAAGTAGAGAAACGTCAGGCCGGGAGGGCTGAC
>JACRAV010000196.1 GCA_016213305.1 Candidatus Zixiibacteriota bacterium
AGAAGGCGGCAATCAACAACAGAATGGACAGCAGGTAATTCATGAACGGTCCGGCGAAAATCACCATGAACCGCTGAGCCAGAGACTTGGCGGCAAATTCGCGGGGATCTCCGGTCACCTGATCATCGGGATTCTCACCGGCCATTTTGACGAAGCCGCCAAGCAGGATGATGCCGATCGAGTAATTGGTTTCGCCTACCTTCTTATTGTAAATGTAGGGTGGGAAGCCCAGCGAGAACCTGTCCACCTTTATCCCGACCCTCTTGGCGACCAGAAAGTGCCCCAGTTCATGAATGATAATCAGAATGGCGAGAACGGGTATAAAGGCCAGATTGTTTGTCAGCATGCAATTTTCTCCATATGTTCGCGGGCCAGTTGACGGGCAACCTGATCGGCCCGCAAAATATCATCAAGCTCGGGACGACCGATCATCGACACCGCGTCAAGCGTTCTTCGGATGATATCGGCAATCTCGACAAATCGCAGAGTCCCGGCCAAAAACCCCTCGACCGCGACTTCATTGGCGGCATTGAATATCGCGGGGGCGGTCCCGCCGGTGCGAGCGACATCGAAAGCGGTCGCCAACAGCGGAAACTTCTCCATGTCGGGCGTCTCAAACGTCATCGTTAAAGGACGCGACCAGTCGATCCGGCCGAACTCGGATTGGACGCGGCGCGGCCAGAACAGGGCGTACGTAATCGGCAGTCGCATGTCCGGCAGGGACATCTGCGCCACCACCGATGAATCGATGAACTCCACCATGGAGTGCACGATCGACTGCGGATGAATCACGACTTCGATAACCTCCGCCGACACTCCGAACAAGGTCACCGCTTCGATGACTTCCAGTCCTTTGTTGGCAAGGGTGGCGGAGTCGATGGTAATCTTTGGCCCCATTTTCCAGGTGGGGTGATTGAGCGCCTGATCCACGGTGATATCGCCGAACCTGTCCGCCGGCAGAGTGCGAAACGGTCCGCCCGATGAGGTCAGCAAAAGTTTGCGGACTTCTTCGCGCCGACCGGACATCATCGCCTGCCAGATGGCGGAATGTTCGGAATCAATGGGAAACACCTGCGCCTTCCCCTGCTCCAATAGTGGGGCAAACAGCGGCCCGCCGGTGACGAGCGATTCTTTATTGGCCAGAGCGAGAATCTTCTGGTGTCGGATGGTTTCGAGCGAGGCGCGAAGCCCGGCCGCGCCGACCACCGCATTGACGACGATGTCGGCGTCGGAAAGACCGGCTAAACTGATCAGCGCCGCTTCCCCACACAAAATCTCGACCTTTTCATGTCCGATCTGACTGCGAAGCACCCGCTCCTGCGCCGAATCAACGATGCAGAGATAGCGGGGATGGTACTTGCGGTATTGTTCGAGAAGCAGTTCGACCGACGAGCGGGCGGCCAGCGCCTCAATGCGAAACGCCCCCGGATGCCGATCGACAACATCAAGAGTCGATCGACCGATCGAGCCGGTCGATCCAAGTATGACAAGTCCGCGCTGGCTCATAATAGTCTAAACGGAACCGGCCCTGAGCGGTTCCAATAAGGTTGCAACATCAGGTCCGGGCCGGCGCCCGTCATTCGTCCCGCTTGCCTTTGGCCGATGACAGAGGGTTTCCGTCCGTATCCGAAAGATATACTTTGGACATGATGACGTCTGTCAGCGGACGGTCGGCCTTGCCCTTCGGAACCTTACCGATGGCGTGGAGTACGTCGTACCCCTTCAGTAGTTGACCAAAAATCGTGTACTGTCGGTCGAGATGAGCCGCCCGGCCCAGGCAAATGAAGAACTGGCAGGATGCCGAATTGGGGTCCATCGTACGGGCCGCCGAGAGTGTCCCCTCAACATGCGGAAGGTCGCTGAACTCGGCTTTGAGTTTGTACGGCGCATTCCCCATACCGGTGCCGGTCGGGTCGCCGCCCTGAATCATGAACCCATCAATCACCCGGTGGAAGATCAACCCATTGTAAAAGCCGTCTTTGGTCCGCGCCACGAACGAGTCGGCATGAGCCGGGGCAACGTCGTGAAACAACTCGAGCGTCATCTTGCCGAAGTTGGTCTCAATCGTCACGATCTTGTTGCTCTTGTTCCGGATCGGAACCCGCTTGGCGGTCAGCGTATCTCCGGCGGCTTTGGCGCTTCCCGGCGCGGCGCCGGACGCGGCATTTTTCTCATCAGCGGCCATAGTGGACAGAGCCAGCACCCCAATCGAAGCCATCACGGCAAATGTGCGAATCATAGGTTTCCTTCGTATAGTCGTTCATCTGTTATGGTCCAATATATTCCTGTACCCTTGCGCCTGTCAACAAAAGCGTCCCGTTGACCCCGTGGTCTTATTGCACGCTTTCGACGGTTGGCGTCGAGAATCTCCGGGCAAAAGGTTGAGTGATCTGCGGCGCGAACAGGTGTATTTCAAACACGCGGCGAGGAGTCTGTTGATCGGCGAAAAAGGTGATTCCTTCGGCGCGATACACATACGCCCACGCCTCAGGAGAAACAGCGTCGAAATACACCGTATCCGCCAGTCCAAACGCCGAATCTACGGCTCCGGCATTTACTCCCGGTGTATAGATCGTCGAATTGATGCCGACGCCGTTCCTAAACCTTCCGGGATAGATCATTGTAAGAATTACGCTTACAACGGGCTCCCATTCGTCGGCCATTGAGTTTATATTTATATCCTCAAGTACCGCCACCACGCCCCGCGTATTCTCATATACCGCGTAGGTGAGCCAGGCGTTGGGGTCGACATCAATCCGCTCCGGCATGCCGTCGAATTTCTTGATGAACGAAAACTGGTCGCCGAACTTGATGTATTCTCCCTGTGCGGAGTCGCCCCAAAGCATGGTGTTGGCGCGAAGGTACAGATCGAGCGTATCGGTTTGCGGCAGAATGGCCCGCAAAACGGCATGGCCGAACTGGCCGCTGAAAGTGTACGTCGGACGTATAGCGCCTTCCGAGTCGGTTATCAACGAGTCAGCGCTAATCACCCCTGAACCGGCTAATTTGATAAGCCGGATCCATCGGTTCGCGAAGCGGTTTCCCCAGGCGTCGGTTGCCCGCAGGACAAGCTGGGGCAATAGCGTCGAACTGTCCATCAGTCCCTTGTAATACAGGCCGTTGTCGGCGCTCAGGCGGTCGGGCTGGACCGATTGCACGAAGGCGGCATGGATGGTGTGGCTGGCCGTGACGTTGGTGAAGGTGTAAGTGGACACCGGGCCTACAAAGGTGTTATCGACGTTGACATCGAAGACGAGATACCCGGAGTCCGGGGTGATCGTAAACGTCTGGTTCCCCCCCTGTCTAACGCTGACCGTCCCGCTGGGGGATATCGACCCGTGCGCCCCGGCCGAGGCGGTGATTGGAAAGGTCGGTTCGGTGGGTTTCTTACTGCACGACAACACGGCGGTCACCGCAATGGCGGACAGAGCCGCGAGTCCAAATGTCAGCCGCGATCGAGAATTGAACTGCAAACAATTCAAAATTCGTATCCTCACGACACTGGGTTCACGGCCGGAAGAAGTATCTGAAAGCGCCGCCGATATTGACATATTTCGGCCGGTCGCCGGTGGCCAGAATGTTGGCGCTGTTCATCGACGACAGAGTGATCACGCTCCGGCCGTCGGTCGCTTTCCAGACGCGAAAATCGATGCCGAAATTGAGATTCAACGACAGATTGAACTGGCTCTCGGAGCGATACCCGCGCGCCGAGGCGGATGTAAATCCAAACCCGAGGCCGGGTCCGAAATACGGGCTGATCGATTCCTGCATTGGGCTGACCGGGTAGAAGTTCACATCGAGGTTGACGTCAAGCTGATGAAATTTGAGGTCCGACGGAGCTAAGCTTATCAATGGATCGATGTCGATCCTGGTGTAGCGAATCCCCAGACCGGTGTAAAGTTTGTCATTATTGAGCCGGCCGATTTCCATCCCGAGGTGATAGGTTGGATCGAACAGGTCGGAGGCCGTAATGGTCTGGAAATCGGTGAACTGTACCGGTCCGATGGCGGAATAATCACCGACCGGCCCGCTCCATCCGGTGTGAACGCCAAAGACAAAGATCGAGCGTGGTACGCGGTTCACCGCGTAGCTCGGCACGGCCGCCAAAGCCAGAACCAGCAGTACCATCAGAAAGAGACGATTTTTCATATCCATACTCTCCATCAAAATAGCTTCCGAGGCAATATGAGGGACCATGTTCCGGCCACGGGGTCGGACGGCGATCCCAACTATCTTATTATA
>JACRAV010000195.1 GCA_016213305.1 Candidatus Zixiibacteriota bacterium
CCTGCACCTGATTCCCTCGGGGATTCTGCATCCGGGCAAAGTCTGTTTCATCGGCAACGGCGTGGTGCTCGACCTGCTTTCATTCAAAGAGGAACTGGATGTCCTCACCTCGCACAAGATCGACTATCGCAACCGCCTGTTCGTCTCACCGGCGACCAATCTTGTTCTGCCCTATCACAAACTGATCGATTCGGTCGAGGAAGAATCGCGCGGGACCGGTTCGATCGGCACCACCCAGCGCGGGATCGGGCCGGCGTATGTTGACAAAGTGGCGCGGCACGGTATCCGTGTCGCCGACCTGTTCCATCCGGAACGCCTTCGCCATCGTCTCGACTATCAGCGGGTGATCAAGGCGAAATATCTTGAAGGTTCCTCCGATCCCAGAGCCGATCTTGACCGCACCTATCGGGAACTGCTGATCACGGCCGAACTGCTCCGACCGATGGTGGCCGATATTTCACTGGCCCTCCACCGGGCGCACCGCGATAAGAAGACAATTCTCTTTGAAGGAGCGCAGGGGTCGATGCTCGACGTCGATCTGGGCACCTATCCATTCGCCACCTCATCCAACACCACCGTCGGCGGCGCGCTTACCGGGTTGGGCATCGGACCGAAAATGATCGATGAAGTGGTGGGGGTCGTGAAAGCATACACCACCCGGGTGGGCGCAGGACCGTTCCCGACCGAACTGGTTGACGAAACCGGCGAGCGGATGCGCACACTGGGGGATGAATACGGCGCCACCACCGGCCGCCCGCGTCGATGCGGCTGGCTCGATCTCGTGGCTCTGAGACATGCCGTCAGAATCAACGGCGTCGATGCCATCGCCGTGACCAAACTCGACGTCCTCGATGATTTCGCCGAGATCAAAGTTTGCGTCGAATACGAGTTGAACGGCGCGCGGATGTCCGAAGTCCCGCTCGATCTGTCCGAGCTGGCCTATGTCAAACCGGTTTACAAGACCATTCCGGGGTGGCAGAGCGACACCACCGGGCAGACCTCGTTCGGTAAATTGCCGCAAAAGGCGCGGGAGTATCTCGAGTTTATCGCCCGCGATCTGGGGGTGGAACTCTGTCTGATCTCCACCGGCGCCAAACGGCACGAAACCATACTGGTCGGATAACGGTATAATCCGCCGGATAGGTTGGAAGACTGATGAACTTGAGAGACCAAGAAAGGATTTCACTATGAAGAGTGTTGTAACAGGTCTGGCGGCGGTTGTGCTCGTGGCGGGCATGGCGGTCGCCGACACGACGGATGTCAAAAAAGATACCGTCACCAAGGGTCAGGTAATCAGCGCTCCGCACAAGGCCAAGGCGGATACGCTCAAGGCCTCAGCGAAGGCGAAAGTGGCCGCAAAAAAAGCAACTACGGAGAAATGGGTGGAAAGCAAAACCGGACTCAAGTACATGGATATCACGGTCGGAACCGGCGAGGTTGTGCCGGTGGGCACGAAGGCCGCCATCGACTACACCGGCTGGTTGTGGGAGAACGGACAAAAGGGAAAACAGTTCGACTCTTCCAAAGGTAAGCAACCGTATCCGGTCACCATCGGCGGGCCGGGAGTCATCCAGGGCTGGATCGAAGGTCTTCAGGGAATGAAAGTGGGCGGCAAGCGCACTCTTCTGATTCCGCCGAGTCTTGGCTACGGCGCTCAGGGGTTCCCGGGTGCAATTCCGCCGAACGCGACTTTATTCTTCGAGGTCGAACTGGTAAAAGTCATTAAGTAGCGATTCGTCTCGGGGTGATTTCGATTACCCCGATTATTTGGCGCGATCATAAGAGTGCGATCATAAGAGTACCCCACCCAACGGGTGGGGTATCTTATTTTTGGAACCCTCAACAAAGCCATCGCGAGCCCCGCCTGGGGCGAAGCGTCGCGACTTCGCATTCGGGTCTCGACTACGCTCGACCCGACGATTTGGAAGCGAGATTGCGACGTCGTCCGCCTGCGGCGGACTCCTCGCAATGACTCCGTGTGAGCTTCTTCAGCCCACCCGTTGGGCAGAAGCAATCTCTCTTCTCATCGTAGGTCGAAACCCCTGCGGTTTCGACATCTTTCTTCTTGTAGGTCACCCCGCGTCTTCGCGGGTGACATCTTTCCTCTGCCGCGGCCCAACACCGTCTGCTAACCGCGTTCTCGACATTCTCTTGTCCGGCCATGAAAAAAGCGCCGAGGGGACGGCGCTCTTTTCTATCGAGGAAGTGATGCGAGTGTCATCGCACCACGCATGGGAAACTGCCATCAATATGCGGTGTTCGAATGATGAGATGTCACCGGCTTGTCATGGTCGATAACCTTTCGGAGAAACATCGCCCGGTCGGTCGGCGCCTTTCGGAATCGCGTAATATATTGCACCATAAATAGATAGCCGGATTGCCGCGAACCGACATCACCTATTCGCAGGCCGGCATCAACCCTTATTCGATATCACTATCCATATTGATCGACTCGGCGATTTGTGACAATTGACATGGTTCTTCTGCTCCGGCATCTGTCGGCGGGTCTCATTCGGACCGAGCTTGCCTGGAAACGACGGGAACCGGCCGACCCTCGCGGAGCGATATTCTCCCTCTAAGGGGTTGACTTTGCAACGCGTTGGCCTATTTTAGTGGGCCGAATTTTACCCCTGACAGATGGTATGGGGGTGTAGCTCAGTGGTAGAGCACCTGCCTTTTAAGCAGGGAGTCGAAGGTTCAATCCCTTCCACCCTCATAATTTGTTCGGGCCGAAAATGAATGCGCCATTAGCTCAGCTGGTAGAGCAACTGACTCTTAATCAGTGGGTCCGGGGTTCGAGTCCCTGATGGCGCATTTTTTTATTGGCTATGCCTGAGCCGCCGCGAGTAGCAGAGGCATCAGCGCCATATGAATCTTTTCCTGAAGTTCTTGATCGGAAGTTCTGGCTTCAATTAGTTCTCGGATTACTTTGTCGCGCTCAGTCACAAACTTCCCATAAACCTTCTGCTGTCGGCGACATTCA
>JACRAV010000200.1 GCA_016213305.1 Candidatus Zixiibacteriota bacterium
ATCTTCTGGGGCGTGGTGGGTCGGACAAGAAAAAGAAAGGACGGCACGAGCGCAGGGCCTGTTTCCACACCACTTGCCCCGCGCCCAGTGACACGCGTACCTTACTGTCATGGCTGTGCCGCCCCGCTTGCGCTCCGATCTGGTTGTCAGCAGTTCGACCGAAAACGGGACCACCCTGTTCACGGTCAAGGAACCGGTCGCCGGCAAATATATCCGACTGCGCGCCCCTGAATACTGGTTGATCTCCCAATTCGACGGCCAGTCCTCCGCTAATGATCTGGCGGCAAAATTTCACGAAAAGTTCGGATTCGCCATGACCGGCTCGGCGGTGATGGAATTCGCCGGGGCGCTCGAACGGGTCGGCCTGCTCGCCGCTGAAACCGGAGTATCCGAATCGGAGAAACCTGCTCCGCCCAAAGCCACCCGGGCGGACAATCTCTTGCACCTTCAGTTGGCGTCGTTTCGGCCCGGCAAGTTCCTTGATCGGCTGGCGGGCATGTACCGCCCGTTTCATCGCTGGCCATGGTTTGTCGTTCAGTTTATCGTGATGGTGCTGGGGGTGGGGGTGCTGGTCGCAAACAGCGAGAACTTTGCGGTCCATCTGGCGCAGTTGTTCAATATCGCATCGATTGCCACCATCGTGATCTCGCTGTTTCTGCTGGTTGCCTTTCACGAACTGGCGCATGCCGTGGCCTGCCGGTATCACGGCGGCGAGGTCCGGGCGATGGGAATACTTCTTTTGTATTTTCAACCGGCGTTCTTTGCCGATATCTCCGATGCCTGGCTCTTCCCGAAAAAACGCCAGCGTCTCGTGGTGACGCTGGCCGGATTATGGTCGCAGACGCTATTCATGGCGCTGGCGGTGGTTATCTGGCGCGTCACGGTTGCAGGGACCGCGATCAACACGCTGGCGCATATCTTCGGTATCGTCTGCTGGATCACGCTCCTTTTCAATTTCAATCCGCTGATCAAACTCGATGGGTACTATCTGCTGTCCGACTGGGTAGGATTGCCCAATCTTCGCGCGCGGTCGTTTGCATATCTCAAAAATGTCATTCAGCGGCACATCCTCGGCTGGTCGGTGACGCGAGTCGAGGTCACTCCCCGCGAGAGAAAAATCTTCCTTGTCTATGCGCTGTTGTCGCTGGTGTTCTCGATATTTTTGCTGGGGTATATTTTTCTGGCGGCCTCCCGCTTCGTGCTGGCGGCCACGGGCGGACCGGGATTGGTCTTGTTCCTCGCCGGGCTTGCTGTTATCTTACGCAAGTCGATCCTGAGCATACTGCGAGGGATAGCTCGGCATGTAGCGCATATGAAATCACTTCTTCACAAACCGGTGCGGCTCGTGTCGTATCTCATCGTGCTCATTGCCGTCATTGTGTTTGTGTTCACCGTGCCATTTCCGCACCGGGTTTCGGGCGACATTCTCGTCAGGCCGCTAAGCGAATTCACGGTTGCCCTCAATGAGTATGGCCTGCTGGAGAGCGCCTATCGGGTCGGCGGCGCCAGCCCGGAGAACAAGTCCAATTTCGTGCAGATCGTGTCCAACGAGGCCACCTCGCTTCAGCTTCAGCCGCGCGTCCGCGACGGCCAGCCGGTGAATGTAGGCGACACCGTGGCGGTGCTTCTGTCCAACCAGATCAGCCAGCAGATCGCCCTCGCCCAGTCGGAGCTTGAGCGACTGCGCGATCAGTTGCGCCTGCTCAAGGCCCCGCCCAAGAAGGAACAGGTGGCGACCGCCCAGGCGGAGGTTTCGGCCGCCCGCGCCAATTACGAGCAACTCAAACGGGAACAGAAACGTGTTGAGGAACTGGTCGCCAAAAACCTGGGTACGCAGGAAAAACTGGAGTCCGCCCGGTCCGCCACCGAAATCGCCAGAGCCGAATTGAACAACAAAACATCATATCTGGCGCTGGTCAAATCTCCGCCGCGACCCGAAGAAGAGGCGGTTCTAAGGCGCTCCGTCGCCAAGCAGGAGACCACGCTGGACTTTCTTATGAAGCAAGCCGAGGCCCAGGTCATCACCACGCCGATCGCCGGACAGGTGGCGGTTCGTTCCGAAGGCAAACGCTCTATTGCGATCGTCAACAGCACGCTGGTCGAACTGAGCGTGCCGGTCTCCGACTTCGATATCTCGCTGGTCGAGATCGGGCAGAAGGTGGATGTCAAGGTGCGCTCGTATCCGGACCGGGTGTTCGAGGGGAGTGTGGTAAGGATTCCGGGGGCGGCCGAGCCCATCGGAAATACGGCCTGCTTTCCGGTCTCGGTGGTGGTGAACAATGACGACCAGACCCTTCGGTCGGGGATGTCCGGGTACGCCAAAATCGAGGCGGGCACCGCGTCGCTGGCGGCTCTTGCCTGGCGTAAGTGTATGTCAATTATTAAGGTAGAGTTCTGGTCCTGGTGGTAATCGGGAATGTTTTTCCCGGTGTGTGCCGCCGCATACACACAAACTGTGCGAATGCACTTATATTTCTAAGTTGGTCGGGGCGACGATTACAAAGAGTAGTCTGGACTCGCACAGTCCAATTTCACCCCTTGACGTCCGTATAGAATCGATTATACTAAATATACAAATAGGCGACTTTTTGCATTCGAGAAAAAACCCCAACATCGGGGTTTGATTAAACATCAGTAAAGGAGGTGAGTTAATGGATTACAAACTGAACCTGGAGGTTCTGGAGGCTCGCATCGCTCCACTTGGCATTAGCTTGGGCGGTGAGGGTTGATTCCTTAGCCATTCAGAGTTTGCTATGATCGGGCAGGCGATGCGCCTGCCCGCTCTTTTTGTCCAAGTATCAACCCCAACCGCTTTATTTCATTCACGATCTGCCGGACGTGGCGCTGTTGCTGAAAGTTCGTCCGATCCGATTCCTGTCCCAGCGATCCGCTGATCTGCTTCGCCACCTGGAAAGCGCGCTTGTAATTGCCATACGCGTCCTCAAAATCGCCCCGTTCAACCGCCAATCGACCAAGCAAAAGGCCGCACGTCATAAGTTCCGGCGCCAGATGCGATGCCTGAGCCTGGTCCTGTGCACGTTGCAGATACGGCGCGGCTTCGCCCGCCCGACCATTATCCATGAGACATACGGCCGCCACCAGGCAAAACATCGGGCCATCGATGTCTTCCTCGATTCCAAGGGGATCGGCCAGATGATCGGCAATGGCATTCATCGCCTCGCGGGGATCGCCATCGTGGAGAAATCGCTCACTCCGATTGAACGCCAGAGCGGTGCGCATTCGTTCAAAGTGTATCTCGGAAATGACACGGTTGGCCTGTGCGCATCGTTCAACCGAATCTTCGAGACGAGCAAGCATCAGAAGGGCTCTCAATTGGCCCATGGCATCTTTGTGCTTGCTGGCAGTTTCCAGCGACTCCGACGAAAACCGGATTGCTTCCTCACGATTATTGATCAGCAGTGATAATTGCGCTCGGGCCAGGGCGTGCAAAGCTCCGGCCATCGGATCGTCCGTTACCTGTAGTCGCTCGCTTACCCCTTCGAGCATTTGGCGCGCCTCACCCAGCCGTCCCAGACGCATGAGAACAGTTCCCATGCCGGTGCTGAACGCGATTTCGTGAGCACCGTCCTCCAACTGGCCGCTCAGCTCCAGTCCTTCGCGCAGAAACTCAATCGACTGGCGGAGTTGACCGGCCAGAATCATGATCGCCGTCAAATTTTCCAGATTGAACATGATCTCCTTGCGGGAGCCGATGCGACGATTCAACCCCAGCGACTCGTGGAGAAAGTCGAGGGCCTTGAGGTTGTCGCCCAGGATGTGATACGCGTACCCCAGATTGTTCAGCGTCCGTGCAATTTCACCTGCGTGCCCCAGTTCCCTCTTGAGACGGAGCGACTCATCGAGCATGAACACACCCCGGCGAAACTTGCCCCGGACACAAAACACCGAGCCGATATTGCTGAGCGTCGAGGCAATGTCTTTGACAACGCCCAGTCGGCGCTGGACCCGCAGGGCGCGGCGATAGTAGGCAAGACTCTTATCAAGCTCGCCAACCTGCCAATAGCTATTTCCCAGGTTGTTGCAGGTGTGGGAATACTCAAGCTCGTTGCCCAACTGCTCAAAGATGGCCAGCGCTTTGGTGAGCGACGCCAGGCCGCGCTCAAAGTCGGACCGCATCTTGTACAGGTCGCCCAGCTTGTTGTACACGATGCCCAGCGTCGTTTCGGGCGGCCGGTCTTCAAAATGAGCAATCAACTCTTGTAGCGCGGCTTCCGCGGCATTGGTATCGCCGCTGTCCTTGAGAATAGTGGCTCGTTGCAATTCGAGTTGCACGACTTCGCCCCGGCGATTGGAGAGCCGCGCAAAATCGATCACCCGATCGATCAGTTGAACCGCCGGTTTCCAGTGGCTGTCGCGGGACAGAAGAGTGGCGGCCTGGTAGGCGCATCGCTCGGCCGATGGAAGATCGCCCGACTGGAGGTACAAGACGGCGGCCGGTGCGTGATTCTCATTGCGTTCCGCATCCTTGGCCGGTCGGAGCGAGAGTCGGCGCACCGTCGCCGGTCTGAGCAGATGCGGCAGAAGACGAAGAATCGGTCGGTCGGAATTGGCCGCGGGGGACTGGGAACAATCAACCGCGTTCCGCACCAGCCGACGTTTGCGCGCCGGCGAGCCCGACGAAAAACCAGCCAGCGCCCTGCGCCTCAGCCGCGAGGGCCAATAAACACCGGCTGAAAAGTGGAACTGCCCCGATTCGTAAAACAAGTTGTTGCTGGCAAAATTCGCGTCGGTGAGCAGAGTCAGCAGTTCAATGCTCATCCCTGTGCAATCATCGAGTTGTTGCCGCTCGCCATCCGACAGGACCAGCAGTCGTTCCCGATTGGCCTCGTACGATTCAGTGTGTCGTATCAGGTGGCGCGGTCGAATCGCCCGCCGGAACGGGTAAGCTGACCCCGCCTCTTCGAGCAGAACACACACCTCGAAAGCGGTCGATGGTCTCGCGGCAGGATTCTTCGCCAGCAACCGATCCACAAGACGCGCGAGCAGTGAGTCGGCCAGGTCCGGGCGCAGTTCTCCGACCGAGGGAACGGTTTCTTCGTGTATCCGGCTGTTGACCTTCACCGGATCGCTTCCTTTGTTCAAGAATGGATGCACGCCGGTCAAAAGGTTGTACGCGATAAGCCCGAACGCAAAGAGGTCTGATTGGTGGCTGGTGGTGGTCTGCGCCAGTACCTCCGGCGCCATATATCCAACCGTGCCAAGACCGGCGCGGGCGTTTTCCGGCTCCGCCCCCCGACGTCCCAATGAAAAATCGGACAACTTTGTATAAAAGAGCGCATCGGACGCAAGCGATTGCCACGAGATCGGGAGGAATACATTCTGTGGTTTCAAGTCGCCATGGATGATGTCCTGCGCTCTTAAGAATTCCAGATTGCAGGCGATGGCCGATAGAATCGACAGCGCGGTTGGCAGATCATCGACCCTGCCCAACCGGTCGAGCGTCGGGCCGCCGCAAAGCTCCAGCAGGATATACCCCGGTCGGGCGTGAGGCGGCTCGAGCGGTCGCACCAGCCCCGGATACGACAGGACGCCGATCAGGGCGTGTTCCCGCTTGACCAATTTCAGAAACTCATTGGGGTCAGATGAGCCGTCATCGAGACAGTACTTGAGGGCCGCAGGACGGTGGAGGTCGTTGACATGCACCGACACGACCTCGGCGGTGCCGCCCCGGCCGAGGGGAGCGATCAGGCGAAACCGGGGATCCTCAGGAGCCCGATTCATGACCGATCAAACGACTTTCTTGGGTTGAAAACGCGGCAGGGTCAGCGCGAACGTGCTACCATCGTCAACCACCGATTGTACATCGAGGCGGCCATTATGCTGTTCGACGATCTTCTTGCAGTTGTGCAGACCCAGTCCGTGACCGCCCTTCTTGGTGGAAAAATGAAGGGTGAAGACCTTGCCCATCGTCTCGGCAGTCATGCCCGCGCCGTTGTCGGTCACTTCGATGGTCACGGTTTCGAAATCCGGATTGTACCGTCCCACCAGACTGATCCGACGGTCCATAGTCTCGCCCTTCAGATGCATTCTGGCGACTCGCTCCTCGATGGCGTCGGCGGCGTTGTTCAGCAGGTTCATCACCACTTGCTGGATCTGGCCGACGTCCATTTCCACGTTCGGGATGGTGTCGCTCAGATCGATCG
>JACRAV010000206.1 GCA_016213305.1 Candidatus Zixiibacteriota bacterium
ATCACCGCGATGATCCCCAAGGTGAGCACCAGCTCCACGAGGGAAAAACCATAAAAAAAGCGGGAAGTCTTCGAGTCAAACATATTTTTCAATCATTCCAGTCAATTTCGATTATTTATTCGAGCTTCGACATTTTGATCAGTTTCCGGCGTCTTGCCTGAGCACGGCCTGGACCGGGTTGTTGTTCGCGAGGCCCTTTCCCAGCGCTCCGACTACCACCGAGTTGGTGTAGTACGGGTCGAAGTCCCTGAAATAGTTCAGGTTCGCGCTATTCACCCTGACCCACCTGCCCTGCCTGAAGCCATTGGTGGTGACGTCGGTGGCGTTGGTCACGTAAACCCCGACGCGCGGCTGGTTGTAATAGCGTTCGGGGTTCGCGAGCGTGCCGTTGCGCCTTAGATACACGGCGTTATTGAAGGCGTTCACTCCGCTCGTGAAGGAAAAGTCGGTCGCGAAGGAACAATACGTCCCCAAGGAGTCGCCGGCTGCGCCGCCGAATTGTCTTATCCGTATGTCCTTGGAAAAATAGTATTCGACGTAGTCTCCGGCGGCCACGGTGTTGTCCGCGACCCCGATTTCCCGGATCTTCACCGCGGTCAGGGTCAACTCGAAAGGCAGGTAATAGACGATCAGATCGCCGGTGGTGCCGGTACGGCGAGGCCCGCTGTCAGAAGCACTGTCCTGGACGCCGTCCGAACCGTACGAGGCGATATACCCGGCCTGCGTGTTGAGGTTGTAGGCGTTTCCCCAGGGGTCCACCGGCAGGTTGTTCAGATATTTTCCGAGCAGCGAGTTCAGGGTCATGGAATAATTACCCCAGTTCCCGGCAGCGCCGCCGTCGAGTTCGTTCGTGTAAGCCGCGCTTTGATAATTGAAATTCTTGAAAATATCAGTGGGGTAGTTCGAATCCCATGAGGTGATGGCGCTCTTTATTCCATCCAAGTCCGCCTTGGCCTTGCTGACCTGGGTATTGTACAAATGTTCGGAATAATATCCCACTGCCATGCCCACCAGGATCACGATGATGGAGATCGAGACGATCAGTTCGATGAGCGAAAAAGCCTTTGTGGAACGAAAGCAACTTCGGGGTTCGAGCATATCTGACGTCCCTCCTAAAACTGGGTCTTCAAAGCCGCCTGCACCGGAGTCGAGTTCGCGATCGGCTTGCCGTTCCTCTGGGCCGCGATTTCCGGCGCCCCAACCGCGGCGGTGATGTAATACGGGTCGAAGTCCCGGAACTTGGTCCGGACGACCACATCGTCCGAGCGCACGCCGGCCCTCACCCACTTGCCGGCGTTGAAGCCGTTGTTTATGTCGAAGGCGATCAGCGCGTAGTCCAGCATCCGCCAGTTGTTCTCGTAGTCGCGCCCGAAATAGACGCTCGAACCCGGCGGCACCGCCTGGTTGAAGGGCTGTTTCCCCGTGTTGAAGCCCCAATCATTGGCGTAAGAGCAGTCGGTCACGCGAGGGTTGTCGGTCGTGGCGCCGGCCTCGCTCATCCTCACGTTCTTGTTGAAGGTGAGCTCCAGGGTGTCCCCGGCCGCGACGACGCCGTCCACGGTGCCGGTCTCCTTGATCTTGGCCGTGGAAAGCAGGAGTTCGAACGGCAGATAATAGATGATTATGTCCTTTCCGGTCGTGCCCGTCGTGGTCGGGCCGTTCTCCGAGGCCGCGTCGATGGTGTTGCTGCCTCCGCCGTACGACGCTATAAGGCCCGCGGAGGAATTGACGTAATAAGGATAGCCCCACGGGTCTTGCGGAATCGACCTGATTCCGGTGCCGATCAACACCGACAGGGTCACCGAGGAAAAATTCCGCCAGGACTTCGTGTTGATCGCCGGCGATTCGTTCGTGTTGTTGTTAGGCGCTGCCGGATAGTTCGTGTTGGCGAAGATGTTGTCCGGGTTGGAGACATTATACATCAGGAGCGCCCGCTGCAGGATCGCGAGGTCGTTCTGGGCCTTGGCGGCCATCGAAGCGCTCACGTTATCCTTGTAATATGAAACCGCAAGAGACGTGAGGGCCACGGTCATGGCGAGCGCCACGGTCATTTCTATCAGGGAAAAACCCCGTCGCGAAGCTTTTGCAGGCATTTTCAACCTCTTAAAATTATA
>JACRAV010000207.1 GCA_016213305.1 Candidatus Zixiibacteriota bacterium
CCGCCCATGCCAGAGGCACGGGCTGACGGTTCCACTTTCATGAGCGCCAGACCGTCCTGGGCGGCGACGGCGGTTGCCACAACCAATGCGGCAATCGTCACCATAGTCGAGATGTTCCGGATTGTTTTCATATCACCTCAGAACTTGAGACCTATCGAGAACAGGTGTTCGGACCCGGCATCGGCGCGACCGGTTGAAAAAGCGTAGTCGATACCGAGCGTTTGATTGGGGCGGGGATGAAACGCGAATCCGGCTCCGGCGGCGAACCCATAAATCGAGTACCCCGAACGGAGCGAAAATTGGTCGGAGACCTGATATTCGGCGCCGGCGCGGATTTTGAACGATTGACGCTCCGCCTTCACAGCGTCGTAGGCGACGAGGAGTTTCCGGTTCAGAAAGCGTGCAGACACCCCCAGCGCGGCCTCGATAGGAAACTTGTCGGTCACTTCAACGCCCTGCCCACCGACATAATATTCGACCATGTACTTTTCGCTGTTCCAGCGAAATTGCTTGGTGATATTCCGCATTACCAGTCCGATCTTGAGATCCTGCACAAAGAACAAATCGCGCTTTTCACGATCCATTAATTCGTTCACGAACAACATCCCGCCGATGTCGAATCCGACGCTATTGGCGCTGATTTTGGGCAGGCGTGAATAGAGGTAACTCATATTCGCCCCAACCCCCAGCCACGGCTCGAATCGTTTGGCAAACAGGATCGAGAACTGGTGGGTGGTCTGGCTGAAATCCCGTCCCAGCAGAGCGCCGTCCTGATCGCGCTCCGGAACAGAGCCGGAGGCGGCATAAATCCAGTGCAGTCCCAGGATGGCTTCCCCCTGAATTGGCAGGAAGATCGCCGCCTGACCCAACTTGCGGTCAAGGGTCATGATCCGATACGAGGACCCGAATTCGCGATGGGTCATGCCGGCCAACCCGCCGGGATTGAAAATCGCGCCGGCGGCGTCATCGGAAACGCCCACATATGCTCCCCCCATTGCGGTGGGACGGGCGCCCAGCGGCATCTGGAGAAACGCGCCGGCATACCCGCCGTCGCCTTCAACGGCCAGGGTCGAGGCCGCGAGAGAAGCCAGCATCAACGTCAATACTACTGTCTTTTTCATGTCTGCTTCCTCTGTTACGGCATGACCGCCAGTTTGCCCCAGCGCGTGGTTCCGCCGGGAAGAATCACTTTGAAATAATACACCCCAACTGCGACAAGGTGCCCCCGGCCGTTGCGGCCATCCCATGTCCGTCCCTGTTGCGAACCGTTCGGGTAGATACCGGCGGCATAGGATACATTATCAATCGGCCGCGCCACCAGGTTCATGGCGAAATCGTACACCTCGACCGTCACGCTACCGGGCTGATCCACGACGAAATGAAAATCGAGCGTTCCTCCTTGAACAGGAAAGAACGGCACCGGGAAGGCATAGACCTGATCTTTGGGCGTGGCCGAGTCCACCGGCATGAAGAGGTGCTGACTATTGATATTACTGAGGTCAATCCGTACGGTACCGTCCTCGGTGCCGACCCACAGGTAATTGCCGTTCTTTCGCACCGCGTACACGGGCGTCCCCGGGGCCACCAGCGTATCGTTGGTAAGGCCATTCACAAGCGCAATAGTATCCCAGGCGATAGAATCAAGAGTTGGGCCGGCATCAATATGTCTGAGCAGTCCGGCGTTTGTGGCGGCATAGACCGTATCACCGTCGAACTCAAAGTTCCAGGCGAAATCTTTTTCGTTCATCGACAGGAGCGCCATCTTTCCGGTGGAATCATACCGGGTTTTGGTGATTCCCGGCGTACCGGCATCGACCGGCCTTCCCGAGAACCAGGCCTGGGCGGGCTGGCCCGACCGCAACTGGACGCCGACGGCAGGGACAAAGTCGCCGGTCAGGCCGAATCGGCTGAAAGTTGTGTTGAGAGTATTTAGAACCGTGTAATTCACCGCGAGATCGGCCGAAAGCGTATCGGTGTTCGCACGGTACAGGCGGAACTTCTTCCCCCGGTTGGTGGAGAACGCCACCGCCCGGTTCGATCCAAGCACCAGCGTGTCGCCGCGCACTACGATGGTCTTGATCGAATCCGAGGACATATTCAGCGACGATGACACGCTGTCGCTCACGGCAAAGGTGGAAGCCGGATTGGCTCCGGTCGCGGTGTATCGGGCGCCGCCGGTGCCGACAACAATCGCGGTGTCGCCGAGAAAGTTGACATCGTACGTGGTCAGTTGATCGGCAGTCGCCTCAACCTGATAGTGATCGAAAACGAGCGAAGAGCCGGAACCGGATTTGGAGCGGCCGACCATCGAGCGTCCGGCTGGAGTCATCGGACGGTTACAGGTCCAGATCCGGGTCGAGTCAACCAGCAAGGTCGAATCGTTGATAAACTGCTGGGTCCGGACACGGATAATCCGGCGCGAACTGCTGTCGGATTCGGCGAACTCCACATGATCGCGGGCGGTGAAATTGCCGAGCGAATCCATGGCGATCATCACCAGCCCGGAATCCGTGCCCACCCGGAGCGTATCACCCGAGACGTCAAAGGCGTTGGCCGCATTGGTAGCGCGAGCCGGGGCGAGCGAATCGATCAAAAGCGCTGTCCAATTGGCGCCGGTATCAGCCGAGACAAACATCCCGGCTCCCTCGGCCGCCATGTAGATGCGGTCGCGAATCACGGCAAAATCCCGGATCGACTTCCCCGCGCCAATCGGCGCCGGACTTACAGAAACGGGGACAAAGGTTGCGCCGGCATCGGTCGAAATCGCCAAACCTGTTGAGGTATCCGCCGCGGTCCCGGTGCCGACCAATACGCGCCCGTTGACATTCGCTATGGCGCTGATCCAGCGACCCGGAAGACCGTCGGACTCGAACCGGCTGACAAACGGACCGCCCTTTGGTCCGCCAATACTCACGCCGCCGTTTCCGCCGAGAAGAACGCGGGTCATGGTATCGCAAGAGGTACAAAAGGCGATACCATTGATTTGCTTCGAGAAGAGTTTTTCACGCGGCTGAACAAACGTGTACTGGATAACACCACCGGCGGTGCCGGTCCAGACTATCAGTGTGTCGCCATGCGAGGTGTCGGCCGCGGCGGCAAAGTAGCGATTGCGAAGCGAGGGCGCTTGGCCGGGGGTGTTGAATTGAATCGAGTCGGAGGATGAAGGATATATACGCCGCCAATGTGTACCGTTATCGCGCGAAGCCAGAAAGCCGCCCGCAAAGGCGGTGAAAAATGTCCAGTCAACCCCCTGAAACCTGTAGGTGTCGGTGTCATGGGCGCCGGTAATATCGAAAATGAGCCGGTCGCCTCCCCAGACATAAGGGATATTCAGCCCGCCGCCTCCGAAATCGATCTGGGTCCAAACGCCGCCGTTGTCATCGGTGTAGGTTACGCCGTCCGACAAATTGACCAGTCCCGAGCCAATTGAGCCGGTATGATTGGTTGCGATCCACAGCCGACTGCCGGTCGAGAACAAGGCGGAAACGTTGTCGCTGACGAGACCGGTGCCGGTGTGGTGGTTCAGCCAGGTCAGGCCGTGGTCGAAGGTCACCTGCAATCCCTTACCGGACGCCATCCAGATGCCGCCGCCATGCCGAACGATCTCGATGGCAACGCCGGCTCTCAGACCCGAGTCGGCGAGGGCGGCCAGGTCATACAGACTGGCGTGCTGGGCCAGGGTCGGAGAGATGCACAGTAATACGAGCAGAACGGCTACAAGTAGTCGAGTCACGAATCACCTGTTATCTTATGGGAGTTGTACTTCATTATGTTGGTTCATTGACGTACCGCCGGGTCGGGGTGCGCAGTCCCGTTTTCCCGGGACCGGTCCGGTCCCAGCCGAATCGTCACCCAATGATAACCAATGGCAGACGCGGCGGCAACAGAAATGGCTACCCTGACCATGCCGACAAAGGCGTTGACTTCGCGGGACCGGCTGGGTATATAATCGGTATAATAGTGGATATGCGCGACACACATGGACGGGGAACTACTGTCCCCCGACGATTCGTTCTTGTCACCCTGATCGGGGTGGCCCTGCTGGCGCTGGTGTTTCCCGGCTGTGACAAGCTGATCACCGAAGTCAATAATATCACCATCTATGACACGACGATCGGCAAAGAGTGCCAGAAATGCCACAGCGACAAAGATGACAAACTGATCGTCATCCCCAAGGGCCAGTGGGCCAATTCCGAACACAGTTCGCCTGATCTTCTGGAGAGGCCGGTTCTGGTGAACGGCCGGCTTCGTGCGGCGACGGCCTGCGGTCCGGCCTGCCATTCGGGCAACGGATATGTGGATTCAGTCCTGACCGGTCATCCCACATCCAGCGACACCCTCCAGCCCTCGGTCATCAATTGCTTCACGTGCCATCTGCCGCACTCCGTCCCGAATGATCCAACTTCTCTGGACTCGCTTCGCGGCCTTGCCCCGGCGGTTGTCCTGACCAACGGCGCCAATTTCATCGCGGGGCGGTCGAACATGTGCGCCAACTGTCATCGGGCCACCGGCGCCCCGCCGACCGGGCTTACCAATATGACGCTGACGGCGGATTTCGGCCCCCATTACGGCGCCCAGGCCGATGTCTATTACGGCACCGGCGGGGCACGATTTGAAAATGTATCGACCCCCGGCTCCCACTCGTCGAGTCTGTCGTTTGCCGGCAGACAGTTCAACGGGTGTATTGATTGTCACTTCGGCGTTGGTCAGGGATACGATTTCGGCGAACACACCTTCCGCCTTCAATATCACGACGCCGCACATGACACGACCCCGTACACCCGCACCTGCGAACGGGGATGCCATGATATCAAGTCGATCACCGATTTTTATGAGCTGAGCGACAGCGTATCGGCGGCGCTCGCCCTTCGAGACTCGATCGCGCACCTCGGCGATTCGCTCCGGGCGTTCCTTCTGTATGCCGGCGTACTTGATCCGACTGATTCCACCAACAGGTCGATCATCCCCGGCGGAACCGTGCCGGTCCTGCTGGCGAAGATTGCATACAATTA
>JACRAV010000199.1 GCA_016213305.1 Candidatus Zixiibacteriota bacterium
CATCAAAATGACCGCCATCGCTTCGCAGGAAAAGGGGACCTCCGAACATGCCACCGTCTCCGCGACCACCGAGCAGGGAGCGAAAATCATTCGCGACGCCCAATATGCCGATGGCCGCATCTATGATCTCTGGACGGCCAATGACCTCATTCCCATGCTACCCGGCGACACTATCATCTCGCTGTATCTGTACGAAGAACAGCGGGGCGATACCTCGTCCCAGTTCCAATGGGCCAATTGTGTCGTCGATCCCCTCCGACCGACCACCGACCGATCCGAGCGTTACCGCGTGGCGGAACTGAAACCGACCACTCTTTCCGGTTCCGGGAGACAGTCGTTCGAATGGATAGAGGACTCCGCGCGAAACCTCCACTACCTCGTATTTCAGGTTCCGCATAATCAATGGGCGCTCGGGGTGTACTATGAATTCAAGCGTCATCGGGGCGGCGGCATCATCGACACCATCCGGGTGGGAAACATTGACGAGGAAGAGCTGGTGCTGAAAAAGTTACGCACCCAGTCCGGCAACTTCAACCCCTCGGACCCGACCTGGAATATGATGTGGCGCAATTGCTATGATATTCCGTTCAACGCCCGCATCGAAGAACTCGACATCAAGATTTACAAGGGCCTCGATGGTACCGAGGCCTCAGGCCAGAATCTCTATTATCAGATCAACGACGGCAGGCAATACGGATATTTGACAATTCTTGGTCTTGACCTGCAAAATGGCAGTAGCTCGCCCATCGCCGACAACCGGGTGGACAATCTGCAGACAATCTTTCGGCCCGACCTCGGTCTGCTGATCTTTCCCGACCGGTACCCGTTCATGTCGGATACCACCTATGTCCTGGGCACCGGCCGGACGCCGCCGCTGGCCGATCCCGTCTCGGACATTTACATATATAACGATTCCAAACGATACAGCGGTTCAAAGTACTATCTGCAGCAGACCACCAAGACTCGTAGCTCGATCATCCGGCTCAACCGATCCAATATCATTCCCGGGTCAGAGCGCGTGACCCTCAACGGTCGCCAGCTTCAGAAAGATGTTGATTATCACATTTCATACGAGATTGGCCAGTTGACCTTGCTCAAGGAAGAAGCACTCGATCCGAGCGCCCAGTTGTCGGTTGATTTCGAATTCGCCCCGTTTCTTGCCCTCCAGAAGAAGACTCTCTTCGGGATGCGGCTCGAATATGAAGTCAGCAAGAACCTTCGACTCGGCGGAACCTTTCTCTACAAATCGGACAAGGCCGAGGAACGCAAACCCAGGGTCGGGCAGGAAACCTCCCGTGGCACCGTCGCCGGCTTCGATTTCAGTATGAACCTCTACCCGAAATTCCTGACCAAAGCCGTCAACGCCCTGCCGCTCATAACCACCGACGCTCTCTCGACCATCTCCATTTCCGGTGAAGTCGCCCAGTCCCGCCCCAATCCCAATGTCACCGGCGTGGCCTATATCGATGACTTTGAGGGAACCGTCGAACAGTCCACGCTCGGCCTCAATCGGACCAATTGGTGGCTATGTTCGCCGCCCGAACAGATGAAAAGCCCCGCCGCTGGAGGTGATTCCTCGGTCATGGACCGCCGCGCCCGCGTGCTCTGGTACACTCCGCCCGCCGTGCGTTGGGAAGATGTGTACAAAAGTACGCCCAGACAGGGTGAGGGGCTGATCTCACCCTTCCGTCTCGTCTATCGACCGGACACCGTCGGCGTGGGACCGGCCAAAGCGACCGCACCCGGCGCCAAATGGGGCGGGATCCAGACCACACTTCGCACTGTTGACGAATCTCGGGTCCGGCTCCTTGAACTGCGCGTCAAAGGCAACAAGGGAATCCTCCACTTCGATATCGGGAAGATCAGCGAAGACATAAACTACAATAACAACCTGGACCTGGGAGAAAACGCCGGCGGCAACATTACCCGCCTTACCAGTGACGACGACATCGGAATGGACGGCACGGCCGATGGCAACGAGCCCGGCTATGACGTCGATACCTTGCCCGATCCGAATCGCGACGACTTCCGTAGTTATGTTGATGGGTCCACCTACGACGGGAATCCACCGCCGGTGGCCAAGCGACGACTGACTCCCGCCTTCAAAGATTCGGTGGTCGGTGCCAATGATGTCCTTCGTTTCGACTGGATCAACGGAACCGAGGGGAATCTGAAGGACTGATCGGCGGACGATTCGCCCGACGAAGAAAAACATCTGCAGACGGACCAGAAGCAGAACAATTACTTCGCCTACCATATCAATCTGGACACGCTTGTATCGGACACGTTCCTTGTTCCCTCATCCTCGAACGCCAAGGGATGGCGCACCTATCGAATTCCCATCCGGGACACTTCTATCTGGGACGGGCACTTTGCCGCCGGCGCCGCACCGATCCTGCGCTGGTACGACGTCAACTCCATACGCGTCTGGCTGGAGTCCCCCGACGGCGACCCCGACACGCTTACCGTCGATATCGCCAACTGGTATCTGGTGTCGTCCAATTGGCAGGATTCCGTCCGAACCGCGATTACCTCACCTCCCATTACCGAAAACTCCGGCTCAAAATTCTATGTCGCCACCGTCAGCGAGGAAGAAAACACAAACTTCAGGCCGCCGCCCGGCGTCGAGGCCTACCACGACAAAGCCACCAACACGACCGAGCCGCAACGCGCTATGACGCTGGTGTACGACAGTCTCTACCCCAACGACACGTGCATGGCCGTCAAGCAACTCCTCTCCATTGACCGCTATACCGGCTACCGCCGCCTGAAGATGTTCGTGCACGGTCCCGACAGCGCCGACTCGCAGAAAATCCGGTTCATTCTCCGCGTCGGTCTCGACGCCAATAACTTCTACGAGTATCGCACGCTCCTCAAACCCGGATGGAACGAGGGCAATTACGTTGACATGGACTTCAACGCCCTGACCGGATTCAAGGACGAACTCCTGCGCAATCGCGATTCAACCCGGAAAGTCCTTAGCGACAGTCTTGGCCCGGACTACCATTACTATATTCATGGAAGTCCCAATATCAACCAGGTCAAGTACCTCGCGGTGGGACTGATTAATCTGGACACTACGTTGGTGGCCGGCCGGCCCCGACAAATCTCCGGCGAGGTCTGGGTCGATGAGCTGAGGGTGAGCGATGTCCGGGCCGATGTCGGCACCGCCGCCCGCTTCGACGTCAGCGGGCGACTGGCCGACCTGATCAACTACGGGGTCAACTACGAATCGAAAGACCCGTATTTCCGCGGGCTTTCCGCCGCCACCCGCGGGGGATCGGAAATCAATCTGGGTAGCGGCTCATCATCCAAGACCTATGGCTGGAGTCTGTCGATGGGACTTCACAAATTCCTGCCGATGTCCTGGAATGTCCAGCTCCCGGTGAGTTTCAGCTTTTCCAAATCCGAACAGTTGCCCTTGCTGGGCACCAACTCGGACATCATTCTTCCGGCCAAGGCCCGCCAGCTCGAAAAAACCACTTCCGAGCGGAAGAGTTTTAATATCTCCGAATCCTTCGCCAGGAAGTCCCGCAACCCGCTGTTCAGTGTTCTTCTGAACCGCCAGCGATCGTCGTTTTCTTATTCCCGGTCGCTTCTCGTGTCGCCGGTGCAACCGTACCACTTCAGCGAGCAATACACCGTTCACGGCGAATACGACATGGGGTACGACCGGCTCAAGCCCCTGCCCATCTTCTTCTGGACGAAGCCCTTTCCGTACCTGAAGAAACTGCAGTCGGCCCGCCTGGGCTACTATCCGAATATGTGGCGCTGGTCGGGGAATTTCATGCGCTCGCTTACCGTCACCCGCGACAACAAGGATAATACCAGTTCGTCTTTCCTCCGTTCCCTCGACTACAACATGAATCTGCAATACAAAATGTTCCAGAATATCGCATTGGACTACACCATGAACAGCCGGCGCGACCTCAGTGATACCTCCACCGTCCGCTGGAAACTCTCCAATTTGCGTCTGGGCGAGGAACTGGGATACAATCAGTCGTTCCGCACCGGCTGGAGCCCGGTTCTGTTTTCCTTTGTGAGCAGTTCATTCGGTTATTCATCGACCTATTCCGACAACTATAACCGGCAAAATAAGACGCGTACCGGCGATGTGAGCGTCACCTGGTCCGTGAGCGGTCAATTCAACCATCAAGCCCTGCTGGGTGGGCGCGCGTCATCGACCGGACGCATTTCCATGCCCCAGCCGGTTTCCGCCAGGGACAAAGTGAAGAAACCGTCAGTCCCCTTTTACGAACATCCTCGGAAATTGATCCGCAAGGTCACCTCCTGGATCAATCCCGTCAGCTACCGGTACCAGACTTCCTACAACAGTTCCGTGCCCGGAATGGCGGTTCGACCGGGACAGATGTACCGTCTTGGCATCAGCCGGTCCCCCGATGTTCGCATCGGCGGACAGAACCTCAGCCAGCCGCATTCCGGCGAGGGCAAACAATATGAATTCTCTTCCGGATTCAGTTTCCTCGGCGGCCTGGTACTCGATGTCAAACTGCGGCGCGATATCACCCGCGACCTCATTCGGGCGGGGGATCGAAATGAAAGAATCTCCGGAAGCTGGCCTGATCTGAACATACGTATTCAGGCGTTCAAGACGTTTCCCTTGATCAAGAAGCAACTCAACAAGTTTATTCAGGTGTTCACCCCGAGGACGTCGTACACTCGCCAGACTAATGAGGAGCGCAATCTCACCAGAGGCTTCACCAACAGCCGGTCCACCTCGATAGCGCAAAGCCCCCTGCTGGCCCTCAATTTCAGGGCCTTCAAGGCCTTGTCCCTTTCGGGATCGTACAACCGCACCTCCACCGAAGCGAGGAGCTTTGCCAAGGATGGTGCGCTCCACGCAATCAGCCGCACCCGGAACCGATCGCTGGCGATCACCACCCAGTATTCGTTTTCCGCCCCCACCGGCATCGGGCTTCCGCTGTTGGGCAAGGTCAAGTTCAGATCTCAAATGCAGATTTCCACCGATATTCGGTTCAATTCGACCTACAGCGAAACCGAACAGGCCAACGGACAAAAGAATTCCGCCCGCAACGCCACCGACTTCGCTGTTTCCCCCAATATCGCTTACCAATTCAGTCCGCAGATCAAGGGCGGGCTTATGGCCCGTTGGCAGGACTCCCGCGACCTCAGCAGTAAAAGCCACACCCGCGAACTGCGGATGTGGGCCGAAATCCGCTTCTGATCGTTTTCATTTGACATCGCTCCTCGGCTCGCTGACATTATCAGCGTGATTGTTCACAGATATGCGCCATTGCTGATGTTGGTCGTC
>JACRAV010000224.1 GCA_016213305.1 Candidatus Zixiibacteriota bacterium
AGGAAATCTGGTGGTTGACCGGAATCGGCGGCGCGGCGACCGAAAGTGTCATCAACAGGAACACGCCCAGGAGTGTCAGTAGCAAGGGTCTTGACATAGTGTACCTCTGTGTATGCCTCAGCCGTTCATTACTGGCAATTCGTCAACGGAGTGAAAGTGATAAACAAATTGTCGATCAGGGCCGACAGGTCGGAGATATCGGTACCCCCCGAACCGTCGGTGTTGGCCTCGTTGGGACAACAGAGCGGTGTAAAGCTGATAAACAAATTGTCGATCAGGGCGCTCAGGTCGGAGATATCGACACCATCACCCGTATCGCAGTCCACGTTGCCGGTCGCGCCGACACAACAACACGCGTCGCCGATACCGTCGTGGTTGCTGTCCTGCTGGCCGGAGTTGGGAGTGTTGGGGCAGTTATCAACGCCGGTGCAGATGCCGTCGCCGTCACCATCGTTGAGCGGGTCGGTAGCGCATAGATCGCAGGCGTCGCCGAGACCGTCATGGTCAGTATCAAGCTGGTTGGCATTGGCCACCGCTGGACAGTTGTCCAGCACGTCTGTGATGCCGTCACCATCAGCATCTGGCTGGGTTATCGACGCGTATAAACGATCTCCTATGATCGAGTCAACGCGCACACTCACACCGGATGGTCCGGTATAATAGCTGTTGCTGTTCGGAATAGTCGAGGGTCCGAATACCTCTTGTCCGGGCGTTTCCGAGGAAAACAGCGCGCCCTTGCGAGTCTCGTAGGGATACCACCACTGGGCGGAGTCGGAAACATTGCCGCCGGGATTGTGGGTGTAGTCCATGGCCGGGTTGTAGCCGGCGTCCTCCGCCGCGATCAAATAGTGTGGCTTCCACGGCCAACCAAGGTTGTATTCCATCGCTTCATCGACATGGGTGATCAACAGGCCACGATCAAGCGTATCGGCGCCGAATGCCAGGCGGGTGTGAAAATACATGCTGAAATCACAATCCAGCTTGTCGAACGTCGACGAGCCGCGAGGATTGCGATATTCGAGCAGGAAATATTCGCTCATGCCCGCGTTCAGCGGAATTTTGTACAGTGAACTGTCTTTGCTCATTTCGATCGCCTTCAGGCAAAGTGCGGAATACGACGCCGAGCTGAGAAGGTGTGGTGTGCTCCAACCGAGTTGGACCCTTGTATAACCACATGGGTGGGGCGGTAGCATGGTCCGTTGCGCCCAGTTCGGTCCGGGTGTGGCCATAATGCACCAGTCGTTAAGAGGCCAGTCATTGGAATCGGCCGGCGTAAAGTAAGTCATCGTATCTCGTCGGCTATCGCCGTCATACAGATCCCAAACCCTGAATTCATGGAGCATTTCATGAACCGCGGTCGAAATCGGGCTCAGAATCGAAGAATCCGCCCATTCACGCGGGCAACACGCCTTGCGCAAAGCTCTCGTTTCCGGAACGGTGCAAAAGGCATCCACCATGACGCCGTCGTACGGACCCCACATCTGTCCCGGCCATTCGGAAAGAATAGATGCCGATGACCAGGGGAATGGCCCTGTAGAGTCTTCCGACCCTGGGCCGGCATGTACGAACACAATGCCGTCGATTATGCCGTCGTGATTGCCATCGAATTGAGAATAATCGACGGTTGCGTTGAGAAAGGAAAAGAAACCAGCCGATGGCCGAAATGACGACTGTCCAACATACCGCCACGGAAGAACCTGTCCGACAACCGCGACCGCCCCGTATGATATCTCGTTGAAGTAATCCGCCACCGATCCCCCGGGGAAAACGTTTCGCGAGAAAAACTGGCTGTCGATAGTCGAGATGCCAAAGCGATGGGCCCTGATATCGTATTCGATCGGAATGACCAGTACCTTGAACGTGTCTCCGATAAACCGATGCGACGTCAGGAAGGCAAGCGAATCCTGCTGGCTCAAAGCGGATCCGACATTCTCACCAAACATCTGCTTTGCGACCTCCGGGGGGACATCGAAGACGATTGTTCGCGACATGTCGTCGGTGTACGAATCGGCCCCCGTCGGCGAGGAAATCTGGTGGTTGACCGGAATCGGCGGCGCGGCGACCGAAAGTGTCATCAACAGGAACACGCCCAGGAGTGTCAGTAGCAAGGGTTTTGTCATAGTGTACCTCTGTGTATGCCTCAATCGTTCATTACTGGCAATTCGTCAACGGAGTGAAAGTGATAAACAGATTGTCGATCAGGGCCGACAAATCGGAGATATCGGTGCCTCCCGAACCGTCGGTGTTCGCCTCGTTGGGACAACAGAGCGGAGTAAAGCTGATAAACAAGTTGTCGATCAGGGCGCTCAGGTCGGAGATATCGACACCGTCACCCGGATCGCAGTCAACGTTGCCGGTCGCGCCGACACAACAACAGGCGTCACCGACACCGTCGTGGTTGCTGTCCTGCTGGCCGGGATTGGCCACCAACGGGCAATTGTCGCACACGTCGCCCAGGCCATCGCCGTCAGCGTTGAGCTGACCGCTGTTGGCAATCGTCACACAGTTATCGCACGCATCGCCCACGCCGTCGCCATCGGCGTCCGTTTGACCGGGATTCGAAACGAACGGGCAGTTGTCGGTGGAACAAAGATCTTCAGGGTGCCCCGGATCGCCGAACCCATCAGCATCCGCGTCAAAGCACCCATAGTAGAATGACCAGGCCGGAGAGAACTCTGAAGAATCGGCCGAGTGAAGCGAATGTTTGTACGCTCGCACCCGCCACCACAACCGGGTACCATACGCCAGACCTGCGGTGTCGAGCAGATACCCCGGATCGATCATGCCCGTCTGCACCAAGAGGGAACTGAAATTGGAATCGGTGGAGACTTCCAGCAGATACGCGTCGTCCCAGGCTTTCCAGGCCGCGGACCAGTTCAACTGAATCGGCCCTATGGCGCCCATGGTGTCGGAATTGCCGGGGGTCAACAGGCGGGGCTCCAAGAGCGGGATATACCAGTTGGCCCCATACACATCCTCGTTCCCGTTGCGGGTGTCGGTCCAGACGGCGTTGACATGATCCTTGTAAGCTGTCACTCCGATGTACTCGCCTATCGCACCGGCCATCGGCTGGGCCGCCGATTCCATGGCGCCCGATGGGCGAATCAGGTCTGACCCGACATAAAGCGCCGCACCGTAATAGGCGGGGTCAATCGATACCTCGGAGATTCGGTGGTTGGTCGAAAAACTCGTTCCGCCGTCGAATGAATACGCGGCGAAGACATCGAATTTGGTATGATTCACCGGATCGGTTCGCTGATCATACCAGATAGCAACCAGTACTCCATCCTCGTTGCAAATCATCCAGGGATGGAACTGACTGGACTGTGCCCCCGGACCCGTCGGGTCGTCATTGACGTAGATCGGGTCGCTCCACGACGTGCCGCTGTTGAGTGATCGGATGAACTCAATGTTGTAGTCCAGCTTGGGTTTGTTCGTCGTATCCTGAGAAGAGTAGGCTATATACAGTCGACCGTCATACGGTCCGCCGGATATGTCTGCGGCGGGAGTCGGTTGGGGAGATATCAACGTGCGGTGATCCGGCGCCTGAAATGAATCGATCGGCTGGCGAATCGTCATGTTCGGTGAAAACGAGACTCCACCGTCTGTGGATTTAGTCAACTTGAGCCACCACTGCGTGGCTCCGGTCGTCTGATTTACATACACCTCCAGCCATGTTACGTACACCGAGCCGTCGCTACCGACAAACGGGCATGAATATTGATTAAACCTTGCGTAGCCGGTGGTCGAGGTGAGAGGTTTTGCATTCTCGAAGATCCCGGAGGGCAAGCCGAAGGTAAACCATATCTGACCACGCATCCAGGAAACGTATATGCGACCCGAGTAGGGGCCGGTGGTACGGTCAACAGCAATAAACTCCTTGTCTTCAAAATAGGCGTGCTGCTCGTAGTAGTCATTCTCGATAATGTTTGGCCCGGTCCAGGTGACCCCCTTATCGACGGTCTTGTGCATGGCAATGCAACTTGCGTCAGCAACGTTTTGGGTGAAGTCAAGCACTGCGAGATAGAAATTGCCGTCCCGGCTGACGGTCAGCGCCGGATCTGATTGCCACGCATTGATCTGTTTCGACTTGCTAAGCAATGAGTCCGTCCAAGTGTTGCCGCCATCTGTAGATCTGCCAATGCCAATCTGCCGATAGCCAAGCCGAAAATCCCGCCAGACCGCAATCACAATGTTGCTGTCGGTCGGCGATACCCAGACCTGCTCCTCGTTCTGAACAGCCCCCGACGGCGAGGAAATCTGGTGGTTGACCGGTATCGGCGGCGCGGCGACCGAGAGTGTAGCCAATACCAAAACGCCGAGAACGGCAATTAGCAGTTGCTTGCTCATAGAAACGCTCCTCATGCTCAGTGCATACCGAAACTATGGAAGTCTTTTTGTCGCGATGATCAACCTGCCGCTGTCGGGCAGATTCGTTTTTATAAGGCGATCAGGTACGGATCAGATCATTCCGTCGTACACGGTTCCCGTCTCGACATGGAATGGACCTTGATATCTATATATATACTTTCGCGGACGTATTGTGTCAAGGGAATTTGTCTGCCGCGAGGGCGCCTCCACCCTGTTAAAAGTAAGAGGCGTCAGGGCAAAAGCACTGACGCCGCATTACTCGCCGTGTTGTACAGGCCTTACGGACAGTTCGGTAACGGCGTGAAGCTGATAAACAGATTATCGATCAGGGCCGACAGGTCGGAGATATCTGTGCCTCCCGAACCGTCGGCGTTCGCCTCGTTGGGACAACAGAGCGGAGTAAAGCTGATAAACAAGTTGTCGATCAAAGCGCTCAGGTCGGAGATATCGACACCGTCGCCGGGATCGCAGTCAACGTTGCCGGTGGCGCCGACACAACAGCAGGCATCGCCGATACCGTCGTGGTTGACATCCTGCTGACCGGGATTGTACATCGTCGGACAGTTGTCGTAGTTGGCGCAGTACCCGTCGCCATCGACGTCGTTTCGAGCGTCCAGCGGACACGGATCGCAGGCATCCCCCATGCCGTCGGCATCCGAATCAAGCTGGTTGGCGTTGCTTATGTTTGGGCAGTTGTCGGCGCTGGCACAGCGGCCGTCGCCGTCGGCGTCGTTCTGAGCATCCTGTGGACAGGCATCACACGCATCGCCTATTCCGTCACCATCGGTGTCAAGCTGGTTGGCGTTGGCGAGATTCGGGCAGTTGTCGGACATGTTGGCGATCCCGTCGCCATCGGAATCGGGTTGACTGATGGATACATACAGGTGATCGCCGACTATAGAATCGACACTCACCGCAATTCCCGACGGACCATAATACCCGTTGCTATTGGGTGTGGTTGACGGACCGAACACCTTCTGTCCCGGCACATCGGGAGAAAACAAGGCCCCCTTGCGTGTTTCATACGGATACCACCATTGCGCCGAGTCGGACACATTCCCGCCGGGGTTGTTGGTGTAGTTGTACGCCGGATTGTAGCCGGCGTCTTCGACCATAACATGATAGTGAGGCATGTAGGGTGTGCCGTTATTTCCCCAGCCCATGGCCTCGTCGATATGAGTGATCAGCAAGCCCCGGTCGAGCGAGTCGCACCCGAACTTGAGGTTTGGGTGGAAGTAGCAACTGAAATCCGAATCCTTCTTGTCAAACTTGCCGGTCGAGCGTCGGTTGCGGTACTCGATCAGGAAGTATTACGTCTTGGCGGCGTTGATCGGCAACAAGTACAGCGAACTGTCGGCGTGGGTTTCGATGTCATAGACTTTGAGCGCCGCATACGTGGGTTTATCCAGTATTATCGGGGTGATCCACCCCAACTCCTTTTTCGACCATCCGGAAAGATGACTGGCAATTTCACTTCCCAGCGAGAGAATCCCGTAGCCGTAGTATCCCATGATGTCCCAGTCATACAACGGGTGATCGTTGTAATCGTTGGGCGTATAGAACGTCGAGACGACCAGTTTGTCGTCATAGTCGTACAGGTCCGGCAGACCGAGATTATGGTGCAATTCGTGAGCGAAGACGCGGATCCGAT
>JACRAV010000204.1 GCA_016213305.1 Candidatus Zixiibacteriota bacterium
ACCATCATCGCCAATTTTGAACTCAGCATGCTCTGCCAGCGCCAGGGGGCGCAGGTGCATCCGATGCACATCGGCGGTTCGCACCAGTTCGATTTCGGACGAGTCAAACTCACTATCGCGCATCACGGCGGGGGATATGGCGACGAGGCCAATATCTACACCGGTCCGCCGGTCGGATTTCTCGTGACCATCGGCGGCAAAACCGTGTACCATCCCGGCGACACCGGCCTGTTTTACGATATGAAGCTGATCGGCGAGATGAATTCGATCGAGCTTGCTTTCCTGCCCATCGGCGACAATTTCACTATGGGCATTAATGATGCCGTCAAGGCGGTCGAATTCCTGAAACCGAAGACGGTGGTGCCGTTTCATTACAGCACCTTTCCGGTTATCGAGGCCTCACCGCAGGACTTCGCCGCCAAGGTCGGTACATCGGCGAAAGTCGCCATCCTCAAACCCGGCGACTCGCTCGACTTCTAATTTCTCTTGTAGGTCGGGACCCCTGTGGTCCCGACATCATTTCTTCTTGTAGGTCAAAATCCCTTGCGGTTTCGACACCGGACGATATTCTCCGTTCCGTCAGGTCCTGCGACCGCCTCTTGGCGGGCGTGTGACCTGACGGTCTTGTGCGTGGCGGCCGGAGCCGTAGGTCACCCCGCGTTCTCGCGGGTGACATCTTCGCGACCACCTCCCGCCCCCCGTGCTACGCAGACGTCCCCGTCTGCGTCTTAGTCTTTTCACCCGTCGGCGGACGAGGACGTCCGCCTTGCACAAAAGTTCGCTGGCCAACCCCCCATTGTTTCTGTTTGATTTTCCGCCCGTCCGCTCCGTACCATTCGGTGTATCATAGGTACATAGCCGGAAAGGATTCTGTCATATGAATAAAGGCGCAAAAATCGCAATGTGGGTCATCGGGGGACTCGTGGCCCTTTTGGTCGTGCTGGTCATCGGCCTCAAACTCTTTTTCCCGGTCGAGAAAGTGCGGGCGCTGGCCGTGGAAAAAGCGTCGGCCATGCTGGGTCGTACGGTCACTATCGGTTCCGCCGATCTATCGCTATGGGGCGGCATCGGCGTGCGGATGGCCGACCTGTCCATCGGAAATCCCCCCGGATTCGCCGGCGATCCGTTCGTCGCGGCGAAGAGCATCGACGTCAAAGTGGCGTTCTGGCCTCTCCTGAGTGGTAAAATTCAGGTCAGTCGTCTCATCGTTGAGTCGCCGGCGATTGCGATGCACAAACTCCCGAATGGCACAACCAATTATTCATTTTCTTCTATGGATTCCGCCGCCCCCGAGGCCGCCGGCATACCCGACGAGGCCAAACCGGCCGCGGTCGCCATTGCCTTCGATAACCTCGAAATTCGCAACGGCCGCCTGCTCTTTGCCGATGACAGCTCGAACCGCCACATAACCGCCGCCGGCCTGAATCTGGCATCTTCGGTGGACAACCCCACCGCCGGAATATACCAGACTCGCGGCAAGCTGAACATTGACACCCTGTTGGTGAGTTTCATGGAGAAACTTCCACCCATGGCGCTGGCCGTCGATTACAATGCCGGCTACGATCTGACGCAAAAACTCCTGACTATCGAGGATATCCAACTGGCCGTCAACGGCCTTGTCCTCGGAATCAGCGGCAAGGTCTCCAACCAGACCGGTACAGCCGTGGCCGATTTACATCTCAAGAGTGACAAAATCAACGCGGCCGATCTATTCAAACTCCTGCCGCCCGACAAGCTGACCGCTCTGGCCGATTTCACCGTCAATGGCGCCTTCTCATTCGACGCCCAGGTGGCCTACGACAGCGCCAAAGTCCCCGTCCTCAACTATTCCGGAACCGCCACCATTTCCGATCTGGCGGCGACCAGGAAAGGAATCGACGGCGAACTGAAGATCACCAGAATGCCCGTCGAGTTCGCGGTGAATCGCGTCACGCTCGGCATCGAGGGCGGCCAGTTTGCCTCTCAACCGTTCTCCGGAAATCTGTCAGTGGAAAACTTCGCCGATCCGTCGGTGAAAGGCGCCATCAAGGGCGACCTCGATCTGGCCTTTCTCCAGCCGTTTCTTCCGCAAAAGGGACACCCCGAGTTGAAAGGGAAGACCACCGTTGACCTGAACTTTGCCGGACGACCCAAAGACCCGGCAAGCATCAGCGTGACCGGAAATCTGGCCGTGCGCGAGGCATCCTTCCACGATTCGCTTCTTCCCGAACCGATCACCCGTTTCGACGCCGACATGTCGCTTGCCCGTGATACGATTGCCATCCGGAGTTTGAATGTGAAGTTTGTCTCCAGCGACGCCTCCTTCGCCGGAAAACTGGCCAAACCGTTTCCATACCTTCTGCCGATGAAGAAACTCGACCGGACAAAACTCCAGAAGCCGTTCTTCCAGTTCACTCTCAAATCGCACCGGTTCGACACCGACAAACTCTTCCCCGAGGCCGTCCCCGGATCGGGCGAAAACCGCGCCTCCAAACCGATCGATTCAGTGCCGCCGATCCTGATCCCCGATATCGACGGCCAGGGCACCTGCGCGATCGACACGCTGGTTTATTCCCAGGTTGAAATCACCAACATCACCGGCAAAGTCCGGATCAAGGACCGCAAGGTGGAGGTTTATGACGCCACCGGCAAAGTGTACACCGGAAGCGTGGCGGGGAACACCACCGTCGACCTCAACGATTTCAACAATCCCAGATACACCGGCAAGTTCGCCGCCACCCAGATTGAAGCCGACGACTTTATC
>JACRAV010000201.1 GCA_016213305.1 Candidatus Zixiibacteriota bacterium
ATTACCGCTTGATGGTCCCGCTCGTGATCATGCTCTTTCTGGCGATCCGCCGCCGCATTATCGACTACGGCGTGACCGAACCGCGGTATGTTGTGGTTTCGCTGGCGGTCGGACTGTCGATTGTCGTTCTCTATTTCATGCTGTCGCGCCGGAAAGATATCCGCGTCGTGCCAATCACCCTGTTTTGCCTCGCAATTGTCGGCGCCTACGGCCCGCTGAGCGCCTCGTCGATCTCCACCTGGAGCCAGACCTCGCGCCTTGAATCCCTCTTGATCGAGAATGGCCTGCTCAAGGACGGCGTTATTCAAAAACCCGAGACGGAGCTTTCGCTCGACGCCCGCCGTAGTATGAGCAGTGTGATCGCCTACCTGAACGATTCACGCGGCCCGGAGGTGTTTGCGAAGTGGCTACCGGATAGCGCGTTGAAAGTGGCCGTGGCGAACTATCCGGCAAAAGAGGGATCCTATGCGGTCAACGACACCATCGCCCGACTCTTCGGTTTCGAGTACAACTGGTCGCCCTATTTCGGCCCCGAAGGGAACTTCGTTTCGATGTGGGTCGAGGAGCCGTCATATCTTGATGTCGCCGGGTATGACAAGATGCTCTCATGCAACTTCACCTCCGGCGACAAAGCCGATTCAGCCGAGACTTTTTCACTTGAGAATTTCACCTGTCGCGCCTCTCTTCTGCCCAAGTCATCGGTTGCTCTGATCTCATTTGTGGTGCCGGGCGACACCACCAATTGGGAACTTCGAGTTGATCTGGCCGAACGAATTGAGCAACTGCGCGGCGTGTACAACCCGCGTTCGATCCCGCAGGACAGTTTGAGATTTGATCGAAGTGTCGGGGCGTTCGATACCCGTCTGTTCGTTCGAAGTCTTTACGGTGAGAAGCACGACGGCAAGCTCGAGCTTACCTCTCTGCGGGCGCAAATTCTGGTGAGAAAGAAGTCGTAGCCGACACCTCATGTATAACTCATTGTTTGCGCCACTTGAAATTGCCGGCAAACTCACCCTCCGCAACCGCCTCGTCATGGCCCCCATGACGACCGTCTCGGGTGAGCTTGACGGCGCATTCTCCTCGGAAGAACTCGACTACCTCTCCCTCCGCGCTGAAGACGGTATCGGCCTGATCATGACTCCCGCCTGCTTTTGCCATAAGAGCGGGCATGCCTTTGAACGACAGGTCGGATGCCACACCGACGACCTGATCCGTTCCCTCGCCCGGTGTGCCGAGGCGATCAACAAGCACGGCGCGGCGTCATTTCTGCAGATTCATCATGGCGGCAATGCCGCGCGCTCCGAGTTCAGTAGCCAGCCCCCTCTTGCCCCCTCGGCGGTAGCCAGTCGCCGCGGCGGAAACGAACTCCCGCGCGAACTGACTGAAAACGAAATCTGGATGATTATTGAAAGTTTCGCCAGAGCCGCCGGCCGCGCGAAGCAAGCCGGATTTGCTGGAATCGAACTACACGGAGCCAACACGTATCTATTCCAGCAGTTCTTTTCTCCCTTCACCAACAAGCGGACCGATAAGTGGGGCGGTGACAAAGTCTGCGCTACCTGCCGGGAACATCACTTGCATGACTCCATGAGCATTTGCGGACGTCTCGAAAACCGCTCCCGCTTTGCCCGGGAAGTTGTGAAGGCGGTCCGATCCGAGGTCGGACCCAAATATCCGATCTGCTATCGCATCTCTCCCGAAGAACCGGACCCCGACGGCTACTCCACTCGCGACGCCATCGAGCTTCTCAAGATGCTCATTCAGGACGGCATCGACATGGTGCATGTCTCGTCGTGGGAATACGGAAAAGGTGTCCGCAACGACTACCCGCCCGGATCACACCCCACCAGGATGATCCGCGACGCTCTCCCTCGCGAAATACCGGTGATCGGCGTCGGATCGATTCAGACTCCCGATCAGGCCATGAAGGTCCTCGAGGACGGCATCGATCTGGTCGCTCTCGGCCGCACCTTGTTGCTCAATCACGACTGGGCGAGCAAAGTTCGCTCCGGACAAACCTCATCAATCAAAATGACACTCGCCTCGGAAGAGGAGCGACAGACGCTTCTCGTTCCGCCGCCGATGCGCGAATACACCAGACGATCTATACCAGTCTCGTAGGCGAAATCCGAAAGAGCCGCGCCCCCATAACGCGGTCACCGGAGTCCTTATCCCCCCTTGACACTGCGCTCCCCCTGTTCTATGGTATATCTCATGACATTAATAACGTCGCCATTCTTACCCATCCCGGAGGCCCCCATGCATTGCGCGAGATTTGCCCGTAAAACCATGATCGCAGTCTGCCTGTCTGCCCTGGCGTTCACCATCGGCATCGCCCAGGCCGCCGACAAGCCGGCTTACCCATCCACGGCCAAACGACCGGTCACCGACGAATACTGGGGGGTAAAAATCTCCGAGGACTACCGATGGCTTGAGAAGGCCGATGACACCGAAGTCCAGGCCTGGACCGCCGAACAAAACAAACTCACGCTCGGCCTTATCGATGCCAGCGCCAATCATGCCGGTATCAACGTCGAACTCAAGCGGCTGTATGAGGAGCAATCCTCCGCCTTCTTTTCGCTGGTGGGTCGCCCCGGAGTGCTGTTCGCCATGAAAGACCAGCCCCCGAAACAGCAGTCGTTTCTGGTCACGCTCGGTTCGGTGATGGACACCACCTCGGCGCGGGCGATTGTCGATCCGAATGTTATCGACACCTCCGGCCATACCGCGATCGACTGGTACGTCCCTTCGACGGATGGCAAACTGGTGGCGGTCTGCATGTCGTCGATGGGGAGCGAGCTTGGAACGGTATATATCTACGATGTTGCTTCAGCCACTCGTCTTGCCGACACCGTGCCACGGGTCAACGGCCCGACCGCCGGCGGCGGGCTGGCCTGGAACGCCGACGGCTCCGGTTTCCACTACACCCGCTATCCGCACAAAGGTGAGCGCCCCGATGCCGATTTGGCGTTTTACCAGCAGGTGTATTTCCACAA
>JACRAV010000017.1 GCA_016213305.1 Candidatus Zixiibacteriota bacterium
AGATGGTGGTGGCAACTCTGCGATTACAGGCCAAAGAAACACCCGAACAGTTCCGAATCCGGATGCGGGTTTTTTGCAAAGACAAACTGCCGCCGTTCAAGATTCCTCAAAAAGTACGGATCGAGACCGGCCCGCTTCATACCGAACGGCAGAAGAAACTCCGCACGACCCCCGCCGGCGTCGATTAGAAGAATACCCCGGCCATCGACGGATCCATTTTCCGCAGAAGGTCCGGTTCGTCGCGCGGCGTCTGTTTCATCGCTTCAAACACTTTGCCCGCTTCGAGCAATTTGACCGGCCAGCGTCCCAGTTGTCCTTCCCTGACCAGACCGAGAGATTCCAGCCGCCGTCCCATCGGCTCGACCGTGGTGACCACCCCGCGATCCACGTCGCGCACGAACATCGTGTACGTCCTGGTTTCGGCAGTTCCGGCCACCGTGACGAACTCGCCCGTGAACGACTTCATGAACCGGTAGTCGCACCCCACCATCTCCTCGACGTGGTGAAAAAAAGTCATGCTGTGAGCGAAGGGGAGATTGATAATGAGAATCTGCCCGTTGCGGCGGCGGAGTTCGCCGAACAGAGAGTCATCACCGTACGACGAGATATTGTGTATCTCGTCCGCCAGGGAGGTCGCCTCGGCGCCGAACAGAGCAAATCCGTAGATGGGGTGGTAGATGCGGCGAACGTCGGGATGCCGCCTCGCCATCTCGGTCAGAAGGCCCATCTGCGACGGCGTCCGGCGACAGTCGTACCGCTTCCCCTTGCAGAAATCGAACGTGAAGGTTGGAAAGGCGATCGTGCCGCGCGGCTGAACGACATCGCGCAAGGCCTCGAAACAGGCGAAGATCTCGGCAAGCTCCGCCCCGGCCACATTGCTGTGGACCAGCAGGAGATTGTCATTGCGGACGCCCAGTTCGCGCAATTGCACCAGCAGGTCTTCGCGGGTCACGGGTTTCATCCGTCGCTCTCCATCGCCAGGAGTTCCTTCTGAACCAGCAGGTCCGCGATCGGCGCCAGATCGAGAATGGAACAGCCGGCTTTCGACGCAATCGCGCCCAGATCATGTGTGCCGTCCGCTTGATTCAACAGCCACATCATCCGGTCGACGAATTGCGAGGTCTGCTTTTGCGAACCAAGCGAGGGATACAATCCCCGTGTCCCCAACTGCGGTTCGCCGTTCGATAGGTCCGGTTGGCCTCCATCGCCAGAATCATGCGAAGGTACAGGGCAATCGACTCGCGCATGGCCGAGAACGAAATGAACGATTTATTGTCGAGCGACGTGTGGTATTCGGGATACCTCCCGTACATGGAACGCATCAACGATCCAACCGGCAGATCGAAACCGGGCGAACAGTATTGCCGTTCATCGGAACCCGACGGAAAGAAATCAACCACCTGATACGGTTTCGCATACCGGGCCAGCTCGTGCAGAGTGACGCGATCCGTCAGGGAATCGCCCCGGCGGCTTTTCTTGTAGGTGATAGTCCGGTCATCGCCGCAACAGGTCACCACGTATCCGGCGATTGTCCGCGCTTTCATTGTATCGCCGAATCGGGCCAGATAAGCAATCGCCCCGATGGTCTCCGGAACCACCACGCATCGATAGCTGAAGCGTCTTTTGCTTATCCGTTGCAAGGTGTGCGCCAGATAACTCATCACCAGCGGACCGGAGAGTTCATTGTTGGCCATCGACGGGTGGCACAGGTACGTTGACAACAACACCTCTTTGCCGCTGTCGTATCCGCTTGCGGGGACGATTGCATGGCCGATCGTCAGACTTCCCTTATCCAGGGTGGAGCGGATCACGGCGCGATACCGTCCCGGTTTCAACGCCTGGCGTCGGCGGTCGGTCAGGCAGAATCCCCATCGCTCCTTATAGTATGAGGTCAGATACGGGATGGCGTCGGGTTGGTCGGGCAGTGAGTGCAGGTGCGATTGAAGTTCATCAAGCGTCAGCCACCTATCGGTCGGAGTCGAATATCCCAGCACATGCAGATTGTTGTCGGCGAAATCGACAATCCGCGCGCCGTGTTCGTCTTCGATCCAACCGGCTTCGATATTCCATTCACTCGGGATTGTCCAGTCGAACACTTTGGCGCCGGTGGGGGTTTCGAAACGGTCGTACGGAACGATTTCCGACAGGATATCGAGCGACTGGCGAAACCCGTTGCCGGTCAGACTGCGACAGATCGGCCAGAGCCGGTCAAACCAGCGCTCCAGCTCCCGCTCGGTCGGCAACAACGATTCGATCATCTCCTGCCAGACCGGTGTCGATGACTCTTTGGAGGCGTGATCGATCGGCGGTTCTGTCCTTTGTTGAAAAACCATACTGCTTGTACCGCGATCAACCTAATGGTGTTGACGGATATCTGTCAAGAAATCGCCGGGCCGCGCCGGCCGAAGACACTCAGACCGTCGGTGAGGGCAGGGAGAAGAACTTCCGGTACTCCGTGGCAATCGCCGCGATGAAGAAGGTCGCCAGAAAGCCGGTCCCGCCCCACATCCAGCTACCTTCCGAAAAGATGGTCACCAGAATGCCGAACGACACCACCACCAGCCCGCAATTGAGTGGAAGACGCTCAGCCGATGTCGTCGAGCGCCAAAGGCGGCGGGCGAGACGGAACTGGTTGCCGAAAAACATCAAAAGCGCCAGCGCCCCCACCAGCCCCGACTCGGCCAGGTAATGGAGCAGAAGGTTGTGGGCGGAAAGCCCCCGCACATAGATATGTGTGGGGCCGAACATGAGCGAGCCGTAATACTGATCGACCGTTCGAAAAAGTCCCGGCCCGATTCCGGTCAGGGGATGATCGGCAAAAACTCTCAGCGCGGCCTTCCAGAGAGTCATGCGCAAAAGCATCGTACCACCCGGTTTGGCGCTGGCGGCGGCGTCGAATCGCTCATACGCCCGCTCGATCATCGAAGGCACCAAAATCGCAAACAGAAGGGCCACAATGGCCACGGCAAGAACCATGACACTGACCCGCCTGTCCACCGCCTCGGCCGATGTATGCTCGATCCGGCTCACTTTCTTCACGGCGCGGGCACGCCACAACGACACCAGCATGACAATCGCCGACAGGATCACACAGACCAGAATAGCGAACCGGGTCTGGGTGCCGATCAGACCGACCAGAATAATGAGCGTTCCGACAAGGTACCAGCGGCGCGACCAAAGCGGCGACCAGATATAGATCGCCAGCCCGAAAGGTATCATCAGCATGGCGGTGTCATCGAAGACCGATCCGGCCAATCCGAGCGAGCGGATTTTCCCGCCGCTGGCCAGCGCGGGACCGA
>JACRAV010000218.1 GCA_016213305.1 Candidatus Zixiibacteriota bacterium
CGGCGACGCTGTCAGATCGGCATCAGTTGGGGCATCGGTTTCCGGGGACCTCCTTCTATTCTCAGATTGCGTAGAGTATGTCTGGCGATCCCCTGTTGAGCGGGCTGAACCGCCGCATTGACCATACCCTGCTGAAGCCGGAGGCGGGGGCGAAAGATATCAGGCGGCTTTGTGATGAGGCACTCCAGTATCACTTTCATGCAGTTTGTGTCAATCCGGTCTGGGTTCGGCAGGCCTCCGATTGGTTGACCGGCTCGGATGTGGTGGTAGTGGCGGTGGCCGGGTTTCCCATTGGGGCCAATAGAACAGATATCAAAGTGGCTGAAGCGTGTGCCTCAGCCGAGGATGGCGCGACGGAGATTGATATGGTAGCCCAGATTGGCCTGCTCAGGGACGGGCAGATGGCCGAAGTCGAGGCCGATATTCGCAAGGTGCGGCGAAACCTGCCGGAACCAGTCATGCTTAAAGTAATACTTGAAGTCGGCCTGCTGACGGCTGAGCAGATGGGGTCGGGGGTGGAGTGCTGTGTCAATGCCGGGGCGGAGTATGTCAAGACCAGTACCGGCTTTTTCGGCCCATGTACGGCCGTACAGGTCGGTTGGCTGAGCCGGTGCTCGGCGGGGCGAATCGGGGTGAAGGCATCGGGTGGAATCAGGACTCTGGAGCATGCCCGCTTGATGATCGAGGCGGGAGCCGGTCGGCTGGGGACATCAGCCGGGGTGACCATTATGCAGGAACTGGCCCGTCTGGGACCGGCTGAATGAATCTACCTGTTTTGGGGGAGTATGTTATATTGTCGTCGCTATGGAGAACAAGGGTCAGACGACCGGACGCCCGTTTGTGGGGGTCCATTTCACGTGCTGTAATGTGTATTCCCGCATTTATCTGAATGCGGACGGTACCGCCTTTGTGGGGTGGTGCCCGAAGTGTGCGGCGAAGACGACGGTCCGGGTCTCCACGACCGGCTCAACCAGCCGGTTTTTCACGGCCAAATGACGGGTTAGCGATGTCTATTCTCAAGTCAAAGATCGTGGTGGTTCCGATGGGCGAGGTGGATTTCGTGCTGGTCAACAAGCTGGCGGGGAATATCGGGCCGGTGTTTAATCGCTCGGTCGATATCCTCAAGGGGATGAAGATGCCCACCGAGGCGTATAATGTGGTCCGGAACCAGTACTACGCCCAGGTGATTCTGTCCAAGATCGAGCGGACCAAGGCCAACTCCCGCGAGAAAGTGATTGCCATTTGCGAAGAAGACCTGTATCTCCCGGACGAGACGTACGTGATGGGATGCTGTGATATGCTGTCGGGAACCTCGATTGTGTCGTTGTATCATATTCGGCAGGAGTTCTACGGACTCCCGGAGGATGAGAGCAAGATCTATCCTCGCCTGTACAAGGAAGTGGTGCACCAGGTGGCGCACCTGTTTGAGTTGAACGAATGCCGCAATCCGAAGTGTGTGAATTATTTCAGCCAGATGATGCTCGATATCGACAGCAAATCCGACAAGTTCTGCGACATCTGCCGCCGCCAACTGACCACCACCGGCTGAGCGTGAGCGGCCATGACGCTTGACCAGATTCTCGACTCCCTGCAGGCCGATTCCGAATTTCGCGAGAATATCGCCCATTGGCGAACAATCCCGGCCCGCGCGCCGAAATTCGCCGATTTTCCGCAGGGTATAGATCGGCGTTTGATCAATACCTTCATTCAGAGGGGAATCACCAAGCTCTATTCGCATCAGGCGGAGGCGGTCGCGAGTATCGGCAACGGGAATGATGTGGTGATTGTCACGCCGACGGCCTCGGGGAAGACGCTCTGCTACAACCTGCCGGTGCTGAACACCATCCTGAAAGACCCCAACGCGCGCGCCCTCTACCTCTTCCCCACCAAGGCATTGTCGCAGGATCAACTGGCGGAATTGTACGATCTGATCCAGCAACTCGATGTCGATATCAAGACCTATACGTTCGATGGCGACACGCCGCAGACGGCGCGCCGGGCGATTCGGAGCGCGGGGCATATTGTGGTGACCAATCCCGACATGCTCCATGCCGGCATTCTCCCCCACCACACCAAGTGGATCAAGCTGTTCGAGAATCTCAAATATGTGGTGATCGACGAGACCCATCACTATCGCGGAGTATTCGGCTCGCATCTGGCGAATGTCATCAAGCGGCTGAAGCGCATCTGCGAGTTCTACGGTTCGCATCCGCAGTTTATCTGCTGTTCAGCCACGATTGCCAATCCGGGCGAGCTGGCCTCGCGGATTATCGGGCGGAAAGTCGTGACGATCGACAACAACGGCGCGCCCTCGGGGGAGCGGCATTTTGTCATTTACAATCCGCCGGTGGTCAATAAACAGTTGGGAATCAGAAAGTCATCGCTGAACGAATCGGCGCGGGTGGCGGCAATGTTTTTGAGGCAAAAGGTCCAGACCATAGTTTTTGCCCATTACCGGTTATATGTGGAAGTCTTGCTGACCTATTTACAGCGGGAATTGAAGGGGGATTTCGGCGAGGGGATAAATATTGCCGGATACCGCGGCGGGTACCTTCCCAATGAACGGCGAAGGATCGAGCAGGGGCTTCGCGCCGGATCGATCACCGGCGTGGTCTCGACCAATGCGCTGGAACTGGGGATCGATGTCGGTTCGCTCGATGTCTCGATCATTGTTGGGTACCCCGGCACGATTGCCTCGCTCTGGCAACAGGCAGGGCGGGCGGGACGGCGAAGCGGGACATCGCTGACGATCCTGATAGCCAATTCGACGGCGATCAATCAGTTTTTGTGCGCGGAACCGAGGTATATTTTCGAGCGGTCGCCGGAATCGGGGGTGATCGATCCGGACAATCTGATTATCAAGACATCGCACCTGAAATGCGCGGCGTTTGAACTGCCGTTCGACAAGAAGGAATATCAGGATGATGTCGGGGCCGGGAAGATTCTGGATTATCTGACCGAGCAGAAAGTGGTCCGAAAGACGAATGAACGGTATCACTGGTCATCGGAGATTTATCCGGCGCAGGAGGTGTCGCTCCGGTCGGCCTCGCCGGACAATTTTGTCATTTTGAACGAGTCGCGCAATGCGCAGGTGATCGGCGAAGTCGATTGGTTTTCCGCGCCGGTCTTTCTCCACCCGGAAGCGATTTATCTCCATGGCGCCCAGCAGTACCAGGTGACCCAGCTTGATTGGCAGGGGAAGAAGGCGTATGTGAAGGAAGTGGAGGTCGATTACTATACCGACGCCGAGACCAAGACCGACCTGAAAGTGCTGGCGGTGCATGACGAGACCGCAACTTTGGACGAGGCCCGTCTGCAGGTGGGGGAGGTATCGGTGACCTCGGTGACGGTGTTGTTCAAGAAGATCAAGTTTCAGACACACGAGAATATCGGGTCGGGTGAGCTTAAACTGCCCGAACTGGAGATGCACACCGAGGCGTTCTGGTATTCGTTCCCCGGCGATATCGCGTTCAAGGTGAAACTCGAGGGGTCGGCGTTTGGCGGCGCATTGCGGGGGCTGGCGAACATTCTGGGCCAGATGGCGCCGTTGTGGGTGATGTGCGACTCGCGCGATTTGCGGTCAATCTCACAGGTCCGGGCGCCGTTCACGGAGCGGCCGACGTTGTATATCTACGAAAATATACCCGGCGGAGTGGGATTGGCGCGGAAGATTTACAGCGAAGCCGATCGGTTGTTCGAGACGACAATTGATCATATGCGCAAGTGCCCGTGCCAGTCGGGGTGTCCGGTCTGTGTGGGGCCATCACTGGAGGTGGGCGAGCTGGGAAAATCCGGGGCGATCAAGTTGTTGGAGTATATGTTGGCGGTGGGGGGGTGAGGGGGCGAATTGAGACGAAAGAAAGGGTGGCTATACATTCTCAAGTGCGCGGATGGGTCGTATTACACTGGTTCTTCCTCAATGCTTGAACAACGCCTGCATCAACATGAGCTGGGCGCCGTTGAAGGATTTACCTCAAAACAGTTTCCATTTACGGTTGTTCTGGTGCTCGAGTTTACTATGATCTACGAAGCGGCGGCGGCGGAGAAACAAATCAAGGGATGGACGCGAAGAAAGAAAGAGGCCTTGATTGCGGGGAGGTTCGACCTGTTACATAACTTCGCCATTTGTCGTAACATCACACATTTTCGTAACAAGCCAAAGTGAAGCAAACGCGCTTCGACTCCGCTCAGCGCGTCGTCAGACGGCCGAGGGCCGCTGACGAGGTGCAGAACTACTTTCGTCGAATGCTTAGAGTTCTCCGCCAGAGTCGAGAACCCTGATGATCAGCACTGAATCTGCGACAATCGGAACGTCGCCCTGAGCGAAGTCGAAGGGCGTTCGTCTGGCAGAACCACTTCGCTTCGCTCTGGTTTTGCCCTACGGAACTACCGTCGAGTTTCGGCGCTCAACCCGACATCGACGGACAACGGCGAAGCGCGGCTCCCGCTCAATTCTATTGAGAATCGCGCTGAAACGATGTCGGATCATTCGATGGAATCGCGATGCGCGGATGCGACTCCGCGTTGGCCTGGCATCGATCCCACAACGACTTCCACAATCGATCATCGGGAAAGCTAAAACGTGAGTTTACGATATGAAGATAATCATCCCCCCGTATCAACCACGTGCCTGCCGCCCCAGACATTCCTCCAAGCGCACCTGTTACACTATCTGCTACAGAAGCCGGAAGTTCTACGCAGTACACCGACAATTGTGGATTCCGCCAAAACGCAAACGAGTCCCGTACAATCCAGTCGGCGGGCCACTGAGACGTGTCGTTTATCTTTCGACCACCGACTTCGACAAACTGCAGTTCTTTAGCCGTTGGCCGCCATTCCCGTTCGTCTGCCCGATGGGATGTATCCAGGAGAATCTTTCGAATGTCAAACAGTTCGGCGGGCACGGAATTGTCGCCGGGACGCACGTCTTGCTCAAGCCATCGCATGGTGATCCGCAAATCGGTACGCAGGAAAAGGCCGTACACTTCACCATCCAGAACTGGATCATGAGCCCGGTAGTACTTCTCTTCCAAACTATCGACCATAACACGATTGATGGTCCGTCTTAGTTGCCCCAGAGCACGTTTTTCGAGTTGACCTCGCCAATATGCCGGGGGATACGAATGGGAAGTATTCAATTTCAAAGAAGAGCCGTCCGAATAGACAATCGCCAAGGGCACGTCCCATCGCTGGGGAGAAGATAAGCCTCCAGCCCGCATTAGGACCGCAATTGCTTCCGGCGAACCAATTGCTTTCCTCTCGGTCGAACAGCCTAGAAGCGTCACCAGAATGCCGACAAGCGAAAGTACTCCGCAATGCCAACCGCCAGTTCTGCCCACCATTTGCATATCCTAAAACACCGAAAACTTGAAATACTTGGTCGGGTTTTTCTGGATGTCGGCGATCAGTTTGTTCACCCGCGAGAGTAAATCGACGGTCTGCGTGTAAAGCGCCGTGTCGTTCACCAGCAGTCCGACCGTACCGTCGCCGCGATTCAACTTCAGGGTGATCGTGTCCAGCCGGGCCATCGTGGCGTTCAAATTGTTGTACAAAGCCGGATCGTCAAACGCTTTGCCAATGGTCCCGCGCTTGGAGCCGACTTGCGCGCCGACCTCGTTCATGGCGTCGGCCGCCTTCTCCAGCGAGGCAACGAATCGTTCCTGATTCTTTGACAGCCGGTCGGCAAGATTACTCACGCTCGAAGCGAGCCGGGTGATCTGGACATACAACGAGGTGTCTTTGGCCATGCGCCCCAGCGTTCCTTCGCCGCGATTCAGGCGGGACATGACGGTGTCGAGATTGGCGCCGAGTTTGCGGAGTTCGCCCATCGCCTGCTCCCCCTCCTTGAACATGGCGCTGGCCTCGCCCACATCGCGGGTGGGGACAACGTCCATTTCCTTGATCATTGGGCGATCCGGCGTGCCGGGAACGACCTCCACGTATTTGTCACCCAAAAACCCGATGGTGCCGAGTTGGACGCTGGCGTTGTCGGTGAGCATCGGCCAGATGGACTCTTTCACCCGACAGACGACTTTGACCTGGCGATCGGCATCGAGATTGACAAATTCGACGGCATTGACGTTACCGACTTCGACTCCGGACATCCAGACTGGCGACCCCTTGAGAAGGCCGTTGACGTTTCTGAAGTAGCAGGTGAATCTCGCTTTAGGATCAAAGATCGAGGTCCCGCTACCGGAGAATGAGGCCCAGATCAGGGCCAAAAGAGCCAGCATCAGCAGAATGCCAACCCGGAGGTTGCCCCATTTCACGTGGATTGATCGCTTCATATACAGCTCTATTCCTTTATTCCATCATTTGCCAACCGACAAATTTGCGCGCCAGCACCAGATCGACCGATTCGCGGAACGGCTCCAGGAAACCGCGCACGCGCGAGTCGGGGCAGTCGCGGAGTTCGTCGGTGGTACCGTCGAACGCCACCATCCCCTCGTCGATTACAATAAACCGGTCGGCGAGGGTCATGGCATCGGCAATCTGGTGTGTGACGGCGATAGTTGAAATCTTTTTTTCAGAGGTCAGTTTGTTCATGAGCGTAAGGACGGTCTCGGTTGACTGGGGGTCCAGCCCGGTGGTCGGCTCGTCGTAGAGCATAACGGCGGGATTGGTGGACAAGAGCGCCCGGGCAATGGCCACCCGGCGTTGCATCCCGCCCGAGAGCTGTTCGGGGAGTTTGTCGAGCACCTGTTCGGGGATAAGTCCGACAAAGCCGAGCATTTCGACCACCCGTTCGGTTATTTCCTCCCAGTCCATGTCGGTGTGTTCGATGAGGTAATAGCCGACGTTCTCGCCGACCGTGAGGGAATCAAACAGGGCGCCGTCCTGAAAGACCATGCCGATCCGTTTGCGGAGTTCGCGCTTGTGCTTTTCGGGAAGGGAGGACATGCTTTCGCCGTCCACCAAAACTTCGCCGCTCTCCGGTTGCACCAGGCCAAGGATCAGGCGGAGAATGGTCGATTTGCCGGACCCGGAGGGGCCCATAATAACGACCGATTCGGTCTGGTCGACCCGGATGGAGACATCGCGAAGGATCGGCCGCTCGCCATAGGAAAAATTGACATGGCGCAGTTCGATCACAGGTACCCCTTGATGAGCGAGTGCACCAGTTTGGTCATGAAGAAATTAATGACCAGGATGGAGACCGAGGTCAACACCACCGAGTCGGTGGTGGATCGCCCGACGCCTTTGGTGCCGCCTTCGGAGGTGAAGCCCTTATAGCAGGCGATGAAGGCGATGACAAAAGCGAAGACCATCGGTTTGAGAATGCCCATGAAGATGTTGCCGAAGATCATCCGGTCGCGGACGGCGGTCCAGTAAACCGTACTCGACACATGCGCGATGAATTGCGCGATGATCCAGCCGCCGAATATGGCGATGGCATCGCAGACGATGGTCAGGGCCGGCACCATGATCATGAGCGATATGAGCCGGGGGACGGCAATCTTCTTAATGGGATCAATGCCGAAGGCGATCATGGCATCGAGCTGATTACTGGCTTTCATGGCGCCGATTTCGGCGGTGATGCCGGAGGCGACGCGGGCGGCGATCATCAAACCGGTCAGAGTTGGTCCGAGTTCACGGGTGATGGCAATGGCCATAACCCGGCCCAGATAGTCTTTCGCGCCGAAGTCGGCCAATTCGTTGGAAAAGGCCAGGGCAAACCCCTGACCCGCGGATAGACCGGTCAGGACGATCAGATAGAGCGACCCGATACCGATAAGGTACAACTGCTCCATCGTTTCGGCGGCATAGAGAGGCCGGGCGAAGAGGGCGCCGACCATGCGAACGGAAAAGAAAAAGATGCCCTGAAACTCGGCGGCGAATCGTTTCAGCCAGGTATTGACCGCGTGAACAACTGAAATCAAGGTCTGTACATCTCGCTCTCCCGGTCTTTTGGCATCATTGGACAGGTTAAAATACGCTTCCGCCAGC
>JACRAV010000219.1 GCA_016213305.1 Candidatus Zixiibacteriota bacterium
ATCCACGAACGCGGCAATTTCGCCCCGTATTTGTTCTACATTCGCTTTGCATATATTCGCCGCGCCGCACGGTATTTGGCGATCTCTTCAAAGAAATCCGAATGGGCATTGAAGAAAAACGACAGCCGCGCCGCGAACTCATCGACATTCTGTCCCGCCGCAATCGCCGATTCGATATACTGGAACCCGTCGGCCAGCGTGAACGCCAGTTCCTGCACGGCGGTCGCCCCTGCCTCGCGGATATGGTAGCCGGAGATCGAAATCGTGTTCCATTGCGGGACATGCTTCGTGCAGTATTCCATCATGTCGGTGATCAATCGAATCGACGGCACCGGCGGGAAGATGAACTCTTTCTGCGCGATATACTCCTTGAGGATATCGTTCTGAAGCGTGCCGGTCACTTTTTCGAACGGCACTCCCTGTTTCTCGGCCACCGCCAGGTACATGGCCAACAGAATCGACGCCGGCGAGTTGATCGTCATCGAGGTGGACACTTTGCCCAGATCGATCCCGCCGTAGATGATTTCCATATCGGCGAGCGTATCGACCGCCACCCCGCACTTGCCCACCTCGCCGAGCGAACGCGGGTGGTCCGAGTCGTACCCCATCAACGTGGGCAGGTCAAAAGCCGTCGAAAGGCCGGTGCCCCCTTGAGCCAGGATATATTTGAACCGCTCGTTGGTCTGTTTCGGGTTGCCCATCCCGGCGAACTGGCGCATGGTCCAGAGTTTGGTCCGGTAGAGGGTGTGATGCACGCCGCGCGTGTACGGGTACTCGCCCGGCAGGCCAATATTGTTCCAGTAATACTCGTCATGATCGGCCCCCGTGAGGTTGGCGGGGGTGTACAGTTCGTCGATATCGACACTCGAAACGGTAAAAAACCGGGGCATCGATTTCTTGCCGCGGGTCTTGTCCGCCACTTTGTCCCATGACCCCAGCCGGGTCTTGAGGGCATCCAGAAACTTCTTCGAAAACATCAGTGCAACTCCAACTCTATAACAAACTTAACTATACCATATAATCTCCGTTGGCGCAAGCCGCCCAACACCCTGTCCCGTAACAAATTGCAACCCACCCTCTGGACCAAAACAAATCGGTGGGCGGAAGGTTTCTTTGCACTGATACTACCGACCCTGTCATGATGGGCTTGTTGAAGAAGTCCCCTTTCAGTCATCGCGAGCCCGAAGGGCGTCGCGATCTCACTTCGAATCGTATGTTGGAAACGAGGTTGCGACGTCGCTCCGAAGACGTCGCTCCTCGCAACGACAAACTGTTGGGGTTTTTTAACAAGCACTGATGATTGCGGATGGGCAAATGAGACCGCCTGTGCGGTCCAAAACTGGCCGGCTACCTGCGGGCAAACCGGGCGTACAGATCATCCGTCAAGCTGAACGGATCGGTCCTTCCTGAGAAGATGTCGTCGATCAGCCGGTCAAACTCGGCCTGCTCGCCAATATGATCGAGAAATTCCCGCTGGAACCGGTTGCGAAGATAGTGCAGTACCTTTTTTCGGAGTTGTTCGCGCCGATGCCGCTCGAACTGGCCATTCCCCTTGATAAACGCCAGATGCTCGCCGATCCGTTTGTGCAAAAGATCGACGTTTTTGCGATTGGTTGCCTCGGTTGACACCACCGGTACCGACCAGCCCCCTTCGATTTTCTTCCGCATTCCGAGCATCTGCGATATCTCTGCCGCGATCCGTTCCGAGCCGGGGCGGTCGGACTTGTTCACACAGAAAACATCGGCAATTTCCATCAACCCCGCCTTCATCGTCTGGACCGCGTCGCCCGACTCCGGCACGATTACGACCACGACCGTGTCGCAGGCGTCGATAACGTCCAGTTCCACCTGCCCCACGCCGACCGTTTCCATAATCGTGACATCAAAGCCGAAAGCGTCATAGACCAGCGCGACATCATCGGTGGCGGCGGACAGGCCGCCGGTGGCGCCGCGCGTGGCCATTGACCGGAAATAAATGGTGCCGTCGGTGGGAAACTCGTTCATCCGGACCCGGTCGCCCAGAAGAGCGCCGCCGGTGAAGGGTGAGGTCGGGTCCACCGCCATGATTCCCACCCGTTTTCCGTCACCAATGAACAGGTGGGCCAATCCATTGACCAGGGTGGATTTACCCGATCCGGGAGGACCGGTGATTCCAAGACGTATCGATCGGCCGGTTTTCGGGTAGAGTCGGGCCAGCATCTGCTGATACCCGTCGGCGCGGTTCTCAACCTGTGATATCAGACGGGAGAGCGACCGGATATCGCCCGCCAGGAATCCGTCCAGCGCGTTCATGCACGTACGCTCGGCGTGCCGTCGCCGACTGTCAACTTAATATCGCGGAGCCGGATCTGCGGCTGGGTCACCCCGTTGTACGTATTGTATTCCACGGCATAGACCAGATCGACCAGCGAGCCGCGATCGGCGATCTGGCGGGCATAGTCGCCGAATCCGAACCCGATGACATCGAACACCGAATTCCCCTTGCGCACCTTCATCTTGAGGTGGTTGTTGCCGACCGTGTACGGCTGGCCCAGCACCTCACAGTTGCGGGTCAAAAAGATCGGCCGCATGTTCTGGGGGCCGAACGGCGAAAACGACTCGATCGCCTGCATGAAGGTGTCGTCGATCTCCGACAGCTCGATCTGCAGATCGATGA
>JACRAV010000220.1 GCA_016213305.1 Candidatus Zixiibacteriota bacterium
CTCCAATACAACGACGTGTGGAACAACAAATATAATTACATGACCGGCACCCCGGGAATAAACGATATCTCCGCCGATCCCATGTTTCTTGATGCGGTCAATCACGATTACTCTTTGCTTGCCGGTTCGCCGTGCATTGATGCCGGAGACCCCGACCCGCAGTATTTTGATCCGGATGGCTCGCGTGCGGATATGGGAGCGCAGGCCACTTTGAAGGGGACTCAGCCATGGGTGCTCATCACCTTCGCCGGGCAGATGTCGGGTAGTCGCGTTCCCTCGCTGACACCGGACATTCGGTGGACCATAACTGATGACACGGGCGCCCCACAGACCGACTATGAGGTAGAAGTGGGCACAGACGCGGACTGGTCGACAGCCGAGCTATGGGCAACCGGCCCGGTCTCGTCATCGGTCAACCACATCGTGTATGCCGGGCTTCCGCTCATTAACCGGACTACCTATTGGTGTCGCGTGCGTGTCAGCAACGGCACCCAGTGGGGCGACTGGACGGTTGTGTCATTTATGACGTACGCTCCTTTTACCATTCGTGTCCCGGCGATGTATCCTACCATATCGCAGGCGATCACTGTGGCGACCGACGGGGACTCTGTCGTGGTCGATCCCGGAATCTATACTGGTCCGATCACTCTGTCGGGCAAATCGATATATCTGGTCGCGTCGGGAGGCCCGGCCGTAACGAGAATTGAAGGTTCATCCGAAGGCACGACCCTTACCGTCACCGGGGGCAACACCGACCAATCAGTCATCGAAGGATTCACGTTCCACGGGGGGAACATCGCCATACAAACCAGCAACTCCGCTGTCACGATTCGCCACAACGTGCTGGCCGACCAAACGTACTGTTGCTGGGCGGCGATGATTATCCAGGGACCAAGCAGGATCATAGGCAATACGATAGTGGGCGCCGCCAACGGCGGTCTGGCCTGTTATTCGTCGGGCGCCGTCATTAAGAACAACATTATCGCCTTCAATTATCACTATGGTGTGGTGGTCAGCGGCTTCAGCCCGAGTCTGTCATACAACGACGTGTACGGCAATCCGTCGAACTATAATGACCTCCTCGACCCCGGGCCTCCATCGATCAGTGTCGATCCGGAGTTTGTCGATAGATGGGGAGGCGATTATTCGCTCCAGCCGTCATCGCCCTGTATCGACGCGGGCGATCCCGACCCGATCTACAATGATCCAGACAATTCCCGCGCGGATATGGGCGCCCTGCCGGTCAGCATTGCGCCGTCAACGCTTCCGATGGCGAAGAAGTTTTCCATCGTGGGACTGACCTCGCAGTTTGCCGTTTCGACCCTGACCCCCCAATTCTATTGGTCATTTTACGACAATCCTGCTTCGCTCCAGGCGGCATATGAAATCCAGATCGGGACCGACAACGACTGGACGACGGCGGAAATTTGGGCTACCGGATCCGTTATGAGCGCCGACACGGTGGTAACATATTCCGGCCCGCCGCTGACGAATCGAAAGACATATTACGCCCGGTGCCGGGTCTCCAACGGCACGTTATGGGGGGGGTGGGCGCTCAAGGTCTTTACACCCGTTCTGCCCTATACCCTTCATGTTCCCGAGGCGTATCCGACGATTTCAGCCGCCGTCGGCGCGGCTACCGACGGCGATTCGGTCGTGGTCAGTCCGGGAACCTATGCCGACCAGATTAATCTGTCCGGCAAATCGATATTTCTGACGTCCACGGGTGGACCGGCGGTGACCACTATCGAAGGTTCATCCTATAGTACGACCCTGACAGTCTCCGGATCAGCCACCGACAACTCGGTCATCGAAGGCTTTACATTTCACGGCGGGCTGAATGCGATATTGACCAATAGCTCAGCCGCCACCATACGCTACAACGTGCTGGCAGACCAGACCAACTGCTGTTGGGCGGCGATGATTATCCAGGGTCCAAGCCGCGTGATCAATAATACGGTTGTAGGCGCCGCCAACGGCGGCATCGCCTGTTATTCGTCGAACGCCGTCATCAAGAATAATATTATCGCTTTCAATCATCATTATGGCCTGGTGACCGGCGGCGTCAGCTCGATACTGCACTACAACGACGTATTCGGTAATCCATCGAACTACAAAGATGTCCCCGATCCCGGTTTCCCGTCGATCAGCGCCGATCCGCTCTTCACCGATCGCGCTTCGCATGACTACTCGCTTCTTTCCACTTCGCCGTGCATCGACGCCGGCGACCCCTCCACCATGTACAATGACCCGGACGGCTCCCGGGCGGACATGGGAGCGTTGCCCACCGGCATTATCCCACCGGTGCTTCCGGTGGCGAAACAATTCGGCATCGTGGGGCTGACCACGAAGCGCACCGTGCCAAATCTGACTCCCACGTTTTATTGGACATATTATGACAATCCGGTATCCACCCAGACCGCATATGAACTTGAGATCGGCACCGACAATAACTGGACGACCGTGGAGATCTGGGCGAGCGGGACGGTGACGAGCGCCGACACCCAGATGGTCTATGCCGGTCCGCCGCTGGGCGATAGAAAGACCTACTTCGCCAGGTGCCGCGTTTCCAACGGCAGTTCCTGGGGAAGCTGGTCAATCGTCTGGTTCATCACCAAAGTCGCCCGCCATGTCAACGTACCCGAACAGGCGTTCACGTTCCAGAGCGCCATCGATATGGCCGAAGACGGCGACAGCATCCTCGTGTCCCCCGGCGGATATCTCGAGCATGCCACCGTAGCCGGCAAGACGGTGTACTTTGTCGCGACCGGCGGATCCTCGGTCACACAGTTCAAATGGGACGGTATTGGGGGGAGCCCGGTCTCATTCTCCGGAACAACCGGTGGATCGTTCGTCGGTTTCAACTGGTTGCCCGCGAATTACGGATCGTCGGCGGCCATTTCGTGCGCATCCGGCAACTTTGACATTTCTGACAACCTGTTCGACCATCTCAAGGCGGCGTCAATCATCGCCGCGTCGGGGTCGGGCAAAATCACCGTCAAGCGCAATGTCTTTGCGGCGCCCACCTGCACCGGCCCGGTCCTCTCTCTCACCGGACTGACCGCCACCGTTATCAACAACACGCTGGACAGCGCCGGGCAGGGACTCTACATTCCGAAAGCAGGTTCCGTTGTTGAGAACAACATCTTCTCGCGGTGCGAGCAATATGCACTCTCCGCTGGAAATATGTCGATCACCGAACAATACAACTGCTGGTGGCAAAACGCCGTCGATAGATTCGACGCGCCGATCCACTCGACCGATTTGCAGGTCGATCCGCTCTTTTGGGATCCCCCGTCCGGCGACTACCGTCTCTTGCGCGGCTCACCGTGTATTGACGCGGGAAATCCCGATATCGCGTTCAACGATACCGACGGATCGAGAAACGACATCGGCGCTCTGTCCGCCAACTACAACAATGCCTTGCCGTATGTCACCGACGTCCATATCGCCGGTGAGAACCGGTTCCGTGTAATCGGGCATTCGCCGACCTTTGTCTGGTCATACGTGTCCCCGTCACACTCCGCCCAGCAGGAGTTTCAGATACAGATCAACCGCCAGAACTTTTTTACCGAGCCGGATGTGTGGGATGACGGCCCCAAACCGGGCGCCGATACACAGATCACCTTCTACAGCGGATCATTGTTAAACGGTCGGAATTACTACCTTCGCGTGCGCGTGCGCGATGAGCTCGGCTGGTCGGACTGGAAACAGTGGATGTTCCACATGAATACGGTTCCCACCGAACCGGCCCTGATTTCGCCCGTCGATGTAAGTACCAATAGTCTGCCCACGCTGACCATTCAGAACTCGACCGATTATGAAGGTGACGCCCTGACCTACGATTTTGAGATATATGTGGACAGTCTGCTGACCCGAAGAATCAGGTTATATGCCGACATACCCCAGTCCGATGTAACACAGGTCAAATTGGAAACTGCTCTGCCCGACAACCGCCGTTACTGGTGGCGCGTTCGGGCCACGGACGGGTGGGAAAAGACCAATTGGACCTACGCCAAGCGATTCTGGGTTGACTCGGGGCCTGACGCCCCGTGGGCCGTGACGCCCATTTATCCGGACGATGCCATCAACGGCCCGATCTTCACCCCCACGCCCCGTTTCATCTGGAACAAGGGATTCGACGCCGATCCAATTGACCACCTGACATACCGCTTCCAGCTGGCGATCACTCCCAATTTTGCCTTCAGCTTCACCTATGACGACCTGACCGACACGACCTTACAGCTGGCGGATTCGCTTCCCGAAAACACTCACTTCTGGTGGCGCGTGTATGCCATCGATTCGTACGGCCTTGTCTCGGCAACGGCTCCGGCCAGGGATTTCTGGACCTGGTATGTCGGCGATGTTGACGGATCCCACAATGTCGATATAGCCGATCTCACCCGGCTGATCGACTTCCTCTTCATCAGCGGAACACCGCTGGTACCGCTGGCCGCGGGCGACGTTGATGGTGACTGCAAGGTTGACATCTCCGACCTGACCCGGCTCATTGATCACCTGTTCATCAATATGAGTCCTCTTGTGAAAGGGTGCGCGGCTTCGGGATCGGCCATGGCATCGGGCACCACCCGCCCCGCCGGGCGATTGGTATTTCCGAAGGTGAGTGCGGTGAATGATGATAGGCGAGCGACGGACGGGGAGAGATGACTCACGGCCGACTCGGCGATCACCGGGTCGGCGCTATCGGCGCAAACGAATGTTCATCACGGAGCGGTCAGGTGAGGGCGCCTGACCGTACAATAGAATCTACCGCTCTATCTTCAGCGCCGCCAAAAATGCTTCCTGTGGAATTTCCACACTCCCGATCTGCTTCATCCGCTTCTTCCCCTCTTTTTGCCGTTCCAGCAATTTCCGCTTGCGGGAGATGTCGCCGCCGTAACATTTCGCGGTCACGTTCTTCCGGAGCGGTTTGACCGTCGCTCGGCTGACAATCCGGCTCCCGATCGCCGCCTGCAGAACCACCTCGAACATCTGGCGGGGAATCAGTTTCTGAAGTTTCTCGTTGAGCTGGGTTCCCCAGTGGTACGCCTTCTCGCGATGAATGATCACCGAAAGCGCGTCAATCGAATCGCCGTTGACCAGCATGTCGAGCTTCACCAGATCAGACCCGCGATAGTACGGCAGACCATAATCGAACGACGCATACCCGCGCGTGATCGACTTGAGCTTGTCATAGAAATCGAAAATTATTTCGGACAGCGGAAACGCATATGTCACGCTGGCCCGCGTCGTCGAAAGATACTCGGTCGTCTTGTATTCCCCGCGCCGCTCGGTCGCCAGTTTCATGATCGAGCCGATGTACTCCGACGGCACGATGATCTGCGCGTCAACGTACGGCTCCTCGATCAGTTCGATATTCCCGGGCGGCGGCATCTCGGCCGGATTGTCCACCACCTGGAGCGTACCGTCGGTCTTGTGCACGTTGTACTCGACGTTCGGCACCGTGTTGATGATCGTCTGATTGTACTCCCGCTGTAACCGTTCGGTCACGATTTCCATGTGCAGAAGTCCCAGAAATCCGCACCGGAAACCGAAGCCGAGGGCCGACGACGATTCAGGCGTGAAGGTCAGTGAACTGTCGTTGAGCCGGAGTTTTTCCAGCGAATCGCGAAGCTCGCCGAATTCCTCGGCCACCGCCGGATACAGGCCGGAAAAGACCATCGGCTTGACATTCACAAACCCGGCCAGCGCTTCCTTGGCCGGATTGGCGGAATGAGTGACGGTGTCGCCGATTTTCGTGTCCGCCACATCTTTGATCGACGCGTAGAAGTACCCCACTTCGCCCGCCCGGAGCAGTTCCTGCGGAA
>JACRAV010000215.1 GCA_016213305.1 Candidatus Zixiibacteriota bacterium
AGGGCCTGTTGAGAAACTTCCAAACTCTGTCGTTGCGGGAAGCGACTTCACCCTGAGCCTGTCGAAGGGTGAGGAGCGACAAGCCCAAAACCAAGGGTATCCTCTTGAACCGCTTTCCGGATCATTAGGAGAAAATCCCATTGACAATATCTTCCTCTATCCCTTAAATTCGAACAGGGCCTTTCGTGTCCTTCTTGCTTGCCGTGGCTTGATTCTCAAAAGGCCCAACAGCACACGTACTTGTAGGTGACCGGACTTCTCGGTCCTTCGCTGTGTCAAGACTCGTTTCAGTTATGGGATTGATTAAAAAACGCCTGTTCGGGAGGAGTACCATGCGTCGCCTTGCTGTCTCTACCTTGGTTGTGACACTCTCTCTGATCGTATCCGTTTCAGCCGGACCATCTTTGGCATCCGAAGGCGACTGGCCGACCTATCAGCATGACATGGCTCGTACGGGCGCTTCGCCCGTCTCCGTCGGTTCCGACGCCTACTGCAATCTGACTCTCGGCTGGGCGCGCGTTCGCCCGACCGGTCACGGTATCAACTTCAACGGACCGATCATCTGGAACAACCATGTCATCTGTGCCTTTGGGGCATCGCTGTCCGCGTCATATGAAGTGTTCAACCTCCAGACCGGCGCAACCGAGTACAGCTTTACCAATGCCGCCTGGGGCGGCGACGGGAAGATCATCGGCGGTGACATCCGTTGTACACCAACGATCGCTAGCGTGAATGTGTCCGGTGTGCTGACCCCCGTGCTTTTTTTGACCGGCGGATCATCGGGTTCGGTTTCGGCGTTTAACCTCTCCGGAAACTTTGCCGTACCTCCCACCCTACTGTGGTCGGCCAACTTCAATAATAGCTGGCTCGGTCACACCGCGGCCATGGGCGCCACCCGTTATGGCAATATCATCTTCTTGGCGGTTGGTTCGGACGAGTGCCTCTTCTGGACGGCGGACGATAACCGGGTCTATGCGGCCTACGCCGCCACCGGTTTGCCCTACACCCCGTTTACGGGCGGCAACGCCGGTTACACGCCGTTCAATCTGGGTCAAAGCTCCCTGAAGTCCGGTTGCACCGATGGCACCTACCTGTTCTACACCACCTTCAACCCGAGTGGCGCAGGCGGTAAAGTCATCGCGATTAATCCGGCTGACGGCAAGCAGGCCTGGTCCTATACCTGCAACCAGGCCGCGGTTCTATTTCCGGGAAATACCCTCGAAACTTTTGAAGCCGGTTGCTCCGTGGCTGATGGTGTCGTGTACGCCAACTCTCGCATGTTTGACGGTCCGCCGGGCGGAATCCGCGGCGTGTTCTATCGTCTCGATGCCCGCAACGGCGCCGTGCTGGGTGCTACAATTGGCGAACGCGCCCGCCTGACCACTCCGGCTATCGACATAAATCGGGCTTATGTGCCCGGACTTCCGGCCTACACAGGCCTTGGCGTCTATGGCGGCAGTCTCCTGGCTTATCGCCGCTACGATGGCGCGTTGATCTACGCGGCCCATAGCTACCCGTCCCTCGCTTCGGGCTACAGCCAGGCCGGTCACCGCGTCGAAGGCGTGCTATCATTAGAAAGCAACTCATCCAATCAGTTATTTGTTTTCAACACGTCCTGTTACTTGAGTTGCTACCGTGCCGACGACGGCAACGAACGGTTCAGCCGCCGTGTTGACCAATTTTTTATTGTTCCCCAGCCGTTCCCCGAGCCGATTCAACAGCCCGAAGGTGGCATGGGTGCGATCGGCCGGGATATTGCCGGCATTCCCCACGTCGTCTTTGTTGACAGCTATGGCAGTATCTACGATCTGACGAGGAAAAACCCGCGCGCTCGACTGGAACTGGTGCAAAACTCGCTGGTCGCATCGGTTCCGTACCAGAGTCCGGCGGACACCGTCGTGACGCTGACTCGTGCCTATACCAATACTGGTTGCATGCCGCTCGTCGTCTCCATGACGGCCGCCGCCGCTTCCAACGGCACAGCCCCGCCGGTCGCCGCCGGTAGCCCCTCTGTGATCGGATCTCGCCTCGAAAGCAATTCGACTTCTTTGGCCGACATGCTGTCCGGCACCGGGTTCATGGTCTTCTCCGATGCCAACCAGGTCAAATATATCGGTCGTGACCTGATGGGCGGTGATCTCGACAATCTGCCGGACACGCCGATTGTCGCAACCCGCACTACCTACAACCCGTCGGCGGCCGCAGTCCCTGCATTTTTGAACCAGAACCCCGGTTCCTACCCCGGTGATGTCTTCGACCCGCCCTTCGGCAGTATTGTCACGGGTCCCGGCGACACCGCCGGCATCAGCGTGCATGTCAACGCTCCCCTTCTCAATCGCGGCCGGAACTCCTTCTATGTCGAATTCACCGTGATCAACGACCCGGACTACTATCTGGACAGCCCGACCCGTCGTCCGGAACTGCGGTGCGACCTGATCTACTTCTGCATCGACGACACCACCACCCTGAAATTCGGCGCGGCAAGCGCCAATCATCGCCTGGTCACTAATACCTCTCGTATCGCCACCGGCGATTGGTCCGCCGGTCCAGCGGTCAGTCATGGAACGAAAATCGACGGCATGATTGAGACCACTTACCAGGCGTTCTCTGCGTACGGCGTTTCGGCTCATCGCCAGTCCTTCAACTCTCAGGCATGGCGAGGTGGCGGGGAAACTCAGAGTTGGGTCAGCTCATTGGGTGATCCCAACTTCTGCGACAGCAAATGCAAGGCCGCGCTCACTGCCGGTGTTAACCTGGGCGAGTTCTCAACCGATGGCCTCACGTACACCATGTTAAGGGGCAACATGGTCTGCCGTTCCTACATCGACTCCGTCCAGAATTTCGACGACGGAACCGGTGGCTGGAATTACCAGCTGTTCAAAACCGCTCCCTATGACAACGATTCAACCATCGGCATGGTAATTAATTCAAAGGTCTATGCCGTGGTTGACGCCCCGCCGGGCGGGACAGTTCTGAACAACGTGACGCTGGATGTCATGTCTATCAAACACCGCACCGGACTTGCGGTCCCGGGCTGGAAGATGTGGGTGTACAACGATAACGATCTGCACGGCAGGGATACCGCATACTACGATGCGGCCCACTCGGTGGGCTGGGCGGCAGGAACTCCCACGCCTGCTTTGGGCAAGGTTGCCGGATTTATCAAGATTCCGTTCGGCTCCGGCCACACCCCGCTTGTCAACGTGACGGCCGCGTCGCAGACTACTCTCTCATTTCTCCCGAACTGGGATTCGGCCTGGACCTATATCAGCAAACCGTCCGGCCAGTATGCCAACAGCTGGGACGGTTCGTTCGATCAGGGCGCCCTGTACGGCATTGCCTGGCACGACTTCGCGCCCGGCGAGACCTATCGCATCGGCCTGGCTTTCTTCGCCTTCAGGAGTTTGGCCAATTCCAATTCATCCGCCGGCACCATCGCCAACACGGCCGACCTCGTCAACAAGTGGGCCGGCTTCGGCCGCGGCGACGTCAACAACGACGGTGTTATCAACCTGTCCGATGTGATCTATCTGGCCGAGCATGTCATTTTCGCAAAACCGGGACCTGTCCCGTTCCGGCATCTCGGCGATGTCAACGACAGCGGCGGCTTCCCTGATGTGGCCGATGTAACGTACCTGGTAAATTTCTACTTCAACTATGGGCCGCCACCGGTGGGAGCTTTCGTTCTTCCATAGACCGTTGGTCTCCGACACATGTCCTTTGGCGGCCGGATGCTGAGGGCAAACGCCTGCTTCCGATCATTCGATCGAGCGGGGGAGACCGCTCCCCTAATCCCGGCATTGTGAAAAATTGATTCGGCCCGCTCATGCACAAAAAAACCCACGGATGCCGAGGCATCCGTGGGTAAAGGTCAGAATCAGCCGGTCAATCAGAAACTAATAGGTGACGGGAATCTCGTCACAGTGACCGGGGCCGATTACCCCATTGTTGTAATTGTCAAGTTTCGTGTGCCAATTGCCGACCTTGGTCTGCTTTGAATTCGACAGCCCGCTCCAGTCGCTCCAATTATAATTGGCCAGGAACGCATCTGCGGCCGTGATCGTCGACGCAACGGCCGAACCGCTCGCACCGTTAGCGATGTTCAGCTTGGCGCCCAAAAGCTGGGCGTAAAGCTTGGTGATCCCGTTCGACGGATCACCATAGGTCTGCTGTCCAAGAATGGCGACCGCGGTCGCGGCATCGGTAACCTGGATACTCTTGGCGCCGCCCGCCGTACCGAGCCAGATGGGCAGGAGCGGGGTAACAACATCCGCCTGCGGGCCAAACCCCGCGTGCGTCTTCCAGTATCCGATGGTGTAGGTACAGCCGACCGCGCGGTACATTCCGGCATCCCAGGTCAGATCCGTTTCCCCGCCGTCAAGCGTGGTGCACACCGTCCTGCCGGTCGTCACGTCGGCGTCGCTGTCAACACCGTCATCCGCGCCCTGATCCTGGGGGCTGAATACGTAGCCGGCAGGTAGAATGAACTCCACCGAATACGAACCCGGCGTAAGATCGCTGAACAGATAGTACCCGGAAGCGTCCGTCACCATGATGGACAGCAAATCGCCCGCACAGTTGCGCAGGTTCACGGTAACCCCGGGGATTCCCGGTTCGCCCGCGTCCTGAATGCCGTCCATATCCAGATCATGCCACACAAAGTCCCCGATGGCCGCCGTCTGCGGAATCACCGGCAATTCAAACTGGAGCAGACTCTGTTTCTTGAGATCGTCAACTTGCCCGGTGAGTAGCTCATTATGAGCGCCGAAGTTGACATCAGGCAGGGTTGCCACAATGAGAGCGTCATACACCGTTCCGAACAAGCCACGCTGGATTGTCGTGCAATCGGGACTGCACACTACCAGCTTGGGCCGGGTTGCCGCGTCGGAACCTTCACTGCTGTGGTACCAGGTCAGGTCTGACCCGCTCTGCTCGATCAGAAAGCCGTAGTTCGGATAGGTTCCGTCTTCCCAGGCCTGAACGAGAGCGGTGACATCCACCGATTTCCAGCCAATCGCGTCGGACGTAAACGAACCGACCACGTCTGGCGAGTAAGCCCCGCCAAAGTTGTTGAAGGTGACCGTCGCTTCGGACCATGGTGAAGTCACGCGGTGAACGCGAACTTCCTGATTCCCGGTTTCCGTGACATAGACCCACAACGTGGCCGATTGGACCGCTACCCCCATCGATACGTTGCGACCCCAATTCTGTGATTGATTGGGCTGGGTGGGCTGTTGCGAACAACCAACGGCCAGCAAGCCGATGACGAGAGCCAGCAAAACCAGTCTGCTGATTTTAGACATACCGATCCTCCTTAGTGTGGAACGAATTTCGCCTCGAACCGCATGCCCAACCCCATAGAACGACATTCCTGGTGGCGGACCAAGGCCAACGATTTTTTTCACTTATCCGACAATTCATGTATAGCAATCACTCGTATCGAAACATGCTCGTACTCTTGAGCCTTGCGAGAAGCCAAACGTAAGTACTTCTAACTATACATTGAATTGGCCGATTGAGCAAGAAAATTATTCCCCGTGGGGGCATTATCGACCCTTCAAGTCCATGTCGATCGCCTCATGCCCTGAATCCGCCGACCCGTGTGAGATACCTCCCCCAAGAAACTTGGACCGCTAGCTATAGCCCAATGACCTTCAGATATAAAATACCGGGGGACAGACTCGAACTGTCGACCCCCTGCTCCACAGGCAGGTGCTCTAACCAACTGAGCTACCCCGGCATCTGAGACCCAAAGTTATACCTAAACCGCACCAAGTCAAGGCCTTTGCCAGTCCAGCGAACTTGCCGGCATAATCACAATAAAAAAGGCAGGTCAAACCTGCCTTCAAATCCCAATTTCAATTGATCTCATCCACAGCTGCATCCGCCGCAATCTTTGCCCTCGCCGCTTTTCCCGGCCGTCAGCACATACCCGCGGCGCGTGCCGTCATCGATAAAGTCTATATTGATATCGCCCAGTTGACCCACATACTGGTTCACCTTCGGGTCTATCCAGGCGGTAACCCCGTTCGATTCAAGTTTGTCCAGCCCGTCGATTGACTCCTCCAGAGTCATTCCCAATGAGGGACCGCTTCACCCAAACCCCTGAAAGAAGATGACCAGGCTGCTTTTCTGGTGGGTCTCCATCTGGAGCACTTTCTGCAATTCGGCGCTGGCCCGGTCTGTGACGACAAACATCGACTGTAGTCCTTTCAATTCTTGCGTCTCAAAACACAATTATATCCAAAATGATCCCGATCTCCTACCGGAAAATATCGGCAAAAGAGACCCCAATAATCAGCGACAGCCCGCCAAGGTAGGGGAGAGCACCCTCAACACCCTGTGATATCCAGCCGGTCCATAATACCGCCGATTCCATGCGCCCACATCTTGCCCCGGGTGCGCCGTCGTATTATCCGGCGCGAGGCGCTCGGGCCGCCAACGCCCCTCGGACGGCGTAATCCGTTGCTGTACAGCACAATAGCATCGCCGCCCCCACCGCTGACACCCGATTCCCACCTCTGTGTGAATCTGGCAACTGTGTAGAATAAAAAAAACAGCCCGGGAGGGCTTGACACGAGGGGGGTGAAGATGTATTGTGTGAATCCCGATAGATGCTACGGATGGTCGTCTGTTGGAAACCTCAACGCGTCTAACGCTTTGCGATTATCGGGGACCGGTTCCTGCAGGGCAGTCCGGTCGGCCGCAAAATCTTTTGAACGGCCCCAAAAAAAGGCCTTGACACGATCCGACTACTCGGCTATACTCCGAGTCTGCCGCCGAAATGGCGGCTGGAAGATTTTTGGCTCTTTGACAACTTCATAGCCACGCTGAAGACAAGAACTGTGTTTCTTGTCGATTGTCGCGGGTCTTATGATTTCCGCAAGGGAATCTTGAAGATCTCATAATCATTAAATCGAACAAACGCGTACGTTAATTCGTGCGCTATGGAATCGAACATTTGTAAGTAGCAATATTTACGGAGAGTTTGATCCTGGCTCAGAACGAACGCTGGCGGCGTGCCTAATACATGCAAGTCGAACGAGAATTCCCGGCTTCGGTTGGGATAGTAAAGTGGCGAACGGGTGAGTAACACGTGGATAACCTGCCTGTGTACCTGGGATAATCCCTCGAAAGGGGGCTTAATACCGGATAACATCCCCTGATGGCATCATCGGAGGATCAAAGACGGGGCAACCTGTCATATACAGATGGATCCGCGCCCCATTAGCTTGTTGGCGGGGTAACGGCCCACCAAGGCTACGATGGGTAGCCGGCCTGAGAGGGTGATCGGCCACACTGGGACTGAGATACGGCCCAGACTCCTACGGGAGGCAGCAGTAGGGAATATTGCGCAATGGACGAAAGTCTGACGCAGCAACGCCGCGTGG
>JACRAV010000216.1 GCA_016213305.1 Candidatus Zixiibacteriota bacterium
ATGCCGACCTGAATACGTATCGCGGCCTTGATTATCGATCAGCACACCGACGCCCAATATCCCCGTTCCCAGCGACGCATTCATAGTCTCGTATGTGTCGTCGCCCGCCTTGTCGATCAGCACCGTGCCTCCGATGATCGCCCCGCCAAACCCCGCCGTGGTCGAGTCGGTCGATATGTACCGGTCGCTCCCGCCCGCATCGACAATGACAGAGTACGGGGTTTCGATCGATGTCATCGGGAACTTGTAGGTGTCGTTCCCGCCGCCGTCGATGATCAGCAGAGGCGCCTCAAGATATTCGTAGTTGTCGTTCCCTTTGGTCCCGACCACAATCAATCCCTTGCGCGTCTTCATCTCGTACTTTTCAGCCGGAAAAGTGCAGAACTCAACCGAGTCAGCCGCCCGCCGCGCCGCCTCCACCAAATCCTCGGCGCCGGCCATCAGCAGATTGAAGTCAACTTTCCCGACCAGTTCTTCCACCCAGGCCCGGTCATCATCCTTTTCGTGCACGAAAAAGTCCAGCAGGCGTTTACGATTCTTGCCGTTGTCGATATCCGCAATCGCCCTGGAAAATGAAAACTCTTTGTCGTTCGCGATTTCCCAGATCAGGTCGATCTTGGAGCAAAGCCGGGCGTATTCCGGGCCGGACAAAAAGTTCCGGCTGGCCGTGATCCCCATATGCGGCGTCGAGTCCGGGAATTTCGTGTACTTCTCAAGCGGATCGCCGATCAGGCCACGCCTCAATGGTACATCAATCTTCCGCGCCGCAAACGACACCAGCGAAGTGGGGTTGGCCGCGTCGGTTCCCAGTTGCGTCATGGTCAGCTCGGCATGTTTGGGCAGTTTGAACGGACTTTGATGAAGCATGGTAAAGAAACTGAGCCGCCAGCTGTCCCCCCCCCAGCATTTCATCTCATCCTGATCGAATGTGAACCGCTCGCGGGTCAGACCGACCTGCGCCAGCGCCGAATCAATCAGCTCGTATTGATCAAGTCCGGCATTGTCGGGCAGGAAGGGTTGGGCGGTCGCCGCCGAAACAGCCATGATCGAAATCAGGCAGGCATACAATATAACTTTCATACATTCCTCCAATTGGACCGAAATGATACGCCGAATCCCGCCGGCTACCAGCTAAAACTCGCCCCAGGCCGCTATTGCATCCGAAACGCAACCGGCGTATATTATGTGAAAATAATCACAAGGCGCGACTGGCGCGGAGGTAGCCACGGTGAATCTGGACAAACTGGCTCGGCAGACCAAAGAACTCGGCATCGAGTTTATCGATCTGAAATTTTCTGATCTGGTCGGCTTCTGGCATCATCTGACCATCCCGGTCACCGCCCTGGGCGATGAGCTTTTCACCAACGGCGTCGGCGTCGATGGTTCCTCGCTGGCGGGGTACTCATCCATTGAACACGGCGACATGATTCTCCGCCCCGATCCCGACACCTCCTTTGTCGATCCATTCTGCGAGCGGCCCACTCTTTCGATGATCGGCGATATCATGGAAAGCGGCGATCAGGTAACCCCCTACTCGCGCAATCCGCGACGGGTCGCCGCCTCGGCCGAGCAATGCCTGGCCAAACTGGTCCCCGGCGCGACCGCCATTCTGGGACCGGAGTTTGAGTTCTATGTCTTCGACAAGGTCAATTATTATCAGGGACCACAGAACGCTTTCTACCTGCTCGAATCGGCCGAGGCAGGGTGGGACCCGTCGCACGACGACGAATCCCTCGGTTACAAAATCCCCTACAAGGGCGGGTATCATGCCGCCCCGCCGCGCGACCGGGCGCTCAACCTTCGCTCGCAGATTTCCGCCATGCTCGCCGAAGTCGGCGTGGGACTCAAATATCACCACCACGAAGTCGGCGGGGCCGGTCAGCACGAAATTGAAATCAAATTCGCCACGCTCTTGAAAGTCGCCGACCAGACCATGCTCGTGAAATACTTTGTCAAAAATCAGTGTGTGCGCGTTGGCAAATCCGCCACCTTCATGCCCAAACCACTCTTCAACGAACCCGGCTCCGGCCTGCACGTCCATCAATATCTGGCCAATGCCGAAGGGTCGCTTTTCTGGGACCCAAAAGGTCCGGCGCGGCTGTCGAAACTTGGTCTCTGGTATGTCGGCGGGGTGCTCAAACATGTCGATTCGATTCTCGCTTTTTCCAACCCTTCGACCAATTCCTTCAAACGCCTGATTCCGGGCTTCGAGGCGCCCGTCGCCGGAACCTATTCGGTGGCCAATCGCACCGCCTGCATCCGTATTCCCGGATATCAGCGCGATCCGAAAACGATGCGATTCGAGTTCCGTCCCGGTGACGGCACCATGAATCCGTATCTCGGCTTCGCCGCCATGCTGATGGCCGGACTTGACGGTATCGCCAACAAGATTGATCCCGGCCTGCCGCTTGATAAGAATCTCGACGACCTCTCCCCGCAAGAACTGGCCGGGATTCACCAATTGCCGCCGTCGCTCAATCGCGCGCTGGACGCACTCGAGGCGGACCACGAGTATCTTTTGCGCGACGGCGTCTTCACTGACGATCTATTGTCGAACTGGGTGAAGATCAAGCGCAAGGAGGTGGCCGAAATCCGCGTCCGCCCAACTCCATACGAGTTTGAGATGTATTATGATATGTAGAGCGCCTGGTACGTCGCGTTGAGCTTAGTCGAAACGCGACTTTTTTTTCTTGTAGGTCGGGACCTTTACGGTCCCGACATCTTTTCTTTGTAGCGACTGTCTTGGAATCAAGCCATTTTTGGATTCCAGGTTTGGTTGTTTGCGATCATCACGTTGAGCATGGTGATCAGTTTTCGCATGGTGGCCACCAGCGCGGTCAGGGTCGGTTTTCCCGCGGCCCGGAGGCGG
>JACRAV010000203.1 GCA_016213305.1 Candidatus Zixiibacteriota bacterium
ACAAAGCCAAGGTGCAGGACGCCTATTCGCTTCGCTGTATTCCTCAGATTCTGGGGGCTTCGCTCGATACGATCAATTACGTCACCGGCATTCACCTCAACGAAATGAACGCCGTGTCCGACAATCCGCTCTTCTTCACCAAAGAAGACGAGTATCTGGCGGCCGGTAATTTCCACGGCCAGCCGGTGGCGATGGCGCAGGATTTTCTGGCCATCGCGATCTGCGAGTTTGCATCATTGGCCGAACGCCACACCAATCGACTGCTCAACCCGGTGCTGTCCGGATTGCCCGATTTTCTGGTCGAAGGGAAAGGACTCAATTCCGGCCTGATGGTCTCGCAATACACCTCCGCCGCCCTCATCGCCGAGAACAAAGTCCTGTCCCATCCGGCGGTGGTTGACAACATTTCTGTTTCGGCCGATCAGGAGGACCATGTCTGCATGGGATCGGTCACCGCCATGAAACTGACCGATATCATCCGCAACACCGAAATTGTGGTCGCGATCCAGCTCATGGCCTGCGCACAGGCGCTGGATTTCCGACGTCCGCTCAAAGGCGGCAAGGGCTCCGAAGCTGCCTATTCCGTGATCAGAAAGAAACTCCGCCGCCTGATCAACGACCGCCCGTTGTATCCGGATATCGAAGTGATGACTAAGCTGGTACGCGACGGTTCCATAGTCTCGGCGGTGGAAAAAGCTGTCGGCCCGCTCAAGTTGTACTAGCGAGGACTTGTGGTCGGTGGACACTCCTGTCCGTCGACAGCAACATCCCCCGTCCACCGAACTGGCCGGGCTACTTTGTCGTCGGCGTGGAAAGCTGGTCGGCCGCCTGAAAGAACAGCCGCAGGCGGCGTTTCATCAATTCGGCCGCTTTCGGATTGATATCGGAACGATCCTTGTCGGTATTGGCGTCAGGTCGATACAGTAAGCTCGTCCTGGCGTGAAAGTCATCCCGCCAGATAAACTGTCGATCAATCATCCCCCCGTTGGCGGCGTCATCGATAAAGGCAAACCCGCTGTCATCAGGGATAGTCAACAAATTCCTGCCCCAGCTGGCGTGCCGGTAATCTCCGCCCAGAAATCCCATGAGTGTCGGGATGACGTCAATTTGCCCTCCAACCGTGTGAACGCGGCGGCCTGAATCGCCGATGAGTCCCGGCGCATAGATTAGTAGCGGTATCTGGAATCCCACCGGATCAAGCAGGTACCGGTCCTCGCCCCGCTTCGTGTGATCGGAGACAAAGACGAAGATCGTCGAATCAAAAGAGGCGTGACTCTTGAACTGATCGATGAACTGCCCTATCGCCCTGTCGGCGTACAACTGCACATTGAACAACCGCGAGGTGTCCGAATTGTCCCTGTAACGCTGAACGGATGAATCGGGAAGATCAAACGGCTCGTGATTGGAAAGCGTGAACACCGTCAGATTGAACGGCCGGGGGAGAGAATCGACCATCGAGATCAGCCGTCGGAACACGATATGATCCGGCACTCCCCATTTCGCGAAAACATTCTCTTTTCCAAAGAACGAATCACCCCAAAGCCGGTCATACCCTTTGGTTGTCAGAAAACCTTCCATGTTGTCGAACACCAAATCGCCGCCGTAGGCGAAGATATTGGTGTATCCACGCTGGTGCAAAATCTCAGACAGCGCGACAAAAGGGTGCGCGGCATTGTACCGGGTCATAATCGACCGCCCCGGTAACGCGGGGAATCCGCACAACGTCGCGCTGATTCCATAATTGCTTCGCGTCCCGTTGGCAAAGAAATCGGTGAAGAGAATCCCCTTGTTCGCGAGCGAATCAAACTGGGGCGTCAGATGGCGGGGGAATCCAAGACACCCGGTCAATCGCCCCGACCAGCTCTCCAACAGGACGATCACCACATTGGCGCGAAATCCCCACGGCGGCTTGAGCTGATGCGTTTCTCTCAATAGAGATTTATGCGGCTCAAGCCAGGTGTCGTTGGACTGAGAGAGCATGCCCTGCACCGAATCAATCGCGTCAGGGAGCGCCACAAATGGAAACCGTTCTTTTTCAGGGAGGTAGCTCAGTCGCGGATCATGCCCCTCTTCCATCGTGGCGCGGCCCAGCGTGTAAATCCCGTTCAGTCCCAGTTGATTGACGAACTGATTATCGCTGAAATAGGCCACCGACCAGCCGATCGGCGACAGCCCTGTTCTTCCCCGAATGCCCAGAAACGCCAGCGCCAGAAACAGCAGAAACCAAACCGGTGTCAGGTACCATCGCGCATAGGCACGATAAGGCGCCGCTCGAGTCACAATTCGACCAACTATCATCCATATACCCACCGAAATCACCGCCCATCCCAGAATAAACGGCCAGAACATCGGATCGCTCAGGATCAGATGCCAGAAGGTGGGGCCTTCGTTGAAATACTCGTACGCCAGAAAGTTGAGGTGCGTTCCGAGCAGGTTGTAGAACCGGCTGTCAACCAGCAAGAGCAATAGCGCGAGGGAGAAGGTCACTGTTAGATATATCCGGCTGGTCCACCGCACGGCGGAGAACCGCAGAGGAATCCAGGGAGTCAGCAGAATCAACGGCAGGAGAATCCAGACCGCGATAATCGTATCGAATCGAAGGCCGATCCCAAAGGCGGTGAGAATATCAACAAATGACGCCCCCGCCATCTTGTCTTGATTGCCAAGCAGTAATATCAGCCGTCCGGCGCTGAACAGGCCCAGCCCGAACACATATGACCAGAAAAGAAGGCGAAATGGCCCCGGGACTATGGAAAGTTTGGGAGTCTCACGGCCTGGCATGGCCGCAAGAAAACGAACGCCGGGGCAGAGTCAACAACAGACCTTACCGGCTCATTCGTCCTCTACGACAACAGCCGTCCCCCAGACCAGCAGTTCGGCGGCTCCCTGGGCGATGCTCGACTGGGCAAATCTGATGGTGACCACCGCGTTGGCGCCCATCGATTCGGCTTCGGCCACCATTCTGTCCAGCGCCTGCTCGCGCGACTCGGCAATCCGTTTCGTGTAATTGGTCACTTCGCCCCCCACGAGATTGCGCAGGAAGGCCATGATATCCTGACCGATATGGCGCGCCCGGACGGTGTTTCCCTTCACCAGACCAAGGGTCTTGACGATTCGTCTTCCTTTTATCTCATGGGTGCTGGCGAGGATCACTTTTCAACCTCCGTGTACCGTTCGCGTTTGTAGGCAAAAAATCGTTCGCGGATCAGCGACACAAGCAAAATGATCAGCCCCACCGCGCCCAGTGTCAATCCGGTCTTCAGCCACAGGGGCGCGGTCGGATCGGCATATAACTTGGAAAACGCCTCAAAGACCCCGAAAACCAGCAGGACGATCGCCCCAACCGAAGCCAACACCCAGCCCGCCCCCCGCTCGACCTTCCGATACACCGACTGCCAGTACGCCTCCCAGACCTGATCGGGCAAATCGGCATATTTCATTTGTCCGGTAACCGTCTTCAGACGATTAAACTCCTTCAGTTCGCGTTGCAATTCGGCATTCACCGCCAGCTCCCGTTCAAACTCTATTCGTTCCTGTTCGGTCAGTTCGTTGTCAACGTAACCCGCCAGCATCTGTCTGAGACGGTCATCCATGGTCGCCTCCCATAAGCCGGGCCAGTCGTTTGCGGGCATAATACAATCGGGACATCACCGTTCCCCTCGGAATGGCCAGCAATTCCGCTATTTCGTCGTACGACATGTTGCGAAAGTGGTGGAGCGTGATGATCTCCCGGTCGTCGAAGGGCAATTTCAACAGCGACTTGCGCAGAAGGTCGATCTCCTCGCCGCGGATATATTCCTCTTCGGGAGTCGTGTCCGAAGTCATCAGATATTCAACGTCGTCCAGATCGACATCGCGGCTCTTCGCCACGCTTCTTTTCTTGAGCCAGGTTCGGGCCAGATTGGCGATGATCGTATAGAACCAGGGAAGAAACGGCTGGTCGGACTTGTAAGTCCCCGACGAGCGATAGGCGCGCAGGAACGCCTCCTGCGAGATGTCGTACGCATCATCACGGTTGCCGACCAATCCCAGAGCGGTCTGAAAAGCCATTCGCTTGTGCCGTTCCACCAATTGCCGAAAGGCGTTTTTGTCGCCATTGTGCATGTTCATTACCAGGGCTGAATCTGTCACCATTCCCGGACCATCATCTCTCTCCGACAAACCAGCGTTGTCCAACCTCTGAGTCATATACCGGGCAAACTCGCGCATATTCATCCCATACGGCAAGGATTTTTTGAGGTTGCCCGGCCGGGTCCGATTCGCCAGTTTACCGGCAAAACACTCACGGAAGGAGCGTACAGAATGATTCGCAGGGCAGTATGGGCGGTAATCCTGATTCTTATCGGGATCGCCCCGACCATGGCCGCCGAGCCGTTTCGGGCGAGCGATATGGCCAGCACTTTTTCCATTGTCTGCTATGACAGCGCCACCGGACAATTCGGGGCGGCGGTGCAATCGCACTGGTTCAAGGTGGCCGATGTCATCTGGCTGGAGCCGGGCGTCGGCGCCGTGGCGACCCAGTCGCTGGTGGAGTTCTCCTATGGTCCCCTGGGCCTCGAGATGATGCGCAACGGCAAATCCGCCAGGCAGGCCCTGACCGGCCTGTTGGCCAGCGAT
>JACRAV010000202.1 GCA_016213305.1 Candidatus Zixiibacteriota bacterium
ATATAACTTATTAACCGGGTTTAAGCGCCATCCCTTGATCCCATCTACTCTTTTACCATACCCATCCTCTTCAAGCAGGCCAATCTTCTCCTTAATCTTTTCAACAGCTTTTAATGGATCCTGGCTTAACCGACGAAAATTGACTAAGCTCATATATTTTAACTCGTCAACTGGCCCCATTGCCATCGGCCCTGAACAGAATGTTCTCCGGCCATTGGCCCCGGTTTTCCGTGAAACAAACCGGCTTGTTCCCGATAACGCTCGCGACGTCTACGCCGGTGATAGATTTGTGTGCCGTCCCCATTCCTTGACTCGCCGTGATGGATGGCGTTGCCACCGCAATCGCCGCCGCAACGAACATGACAGCTGGCGCGCAACAGAAAAATCTGCGCATAATTGGTTCCCTCCTATGAGTTAGAAGAGTTGGATTTATGGAAACATTACCGACTGTAGATTAGAACCCCGTCAATATTCTGTCAAGGGAAAAATTGCTTCACACAGCACATTTTGGACTGATGAATGAGAGATACATCTCAGGTATGCAATGGCAATGACAGTGGGGGTAATGGCACCGGCCCCCCTACTTCCGCGCCAGCGAGTCGAGATACGCTTTCGCCGCCGTTTGATACGATGAACTTGTATCTTTGGAATATCGAATCAGATACGCTCTGGCTCTGGAAACGTCGGAGGAATCAGCGCTCAATCTGGCAATGTGATAATACGCCACCAGTAATCGCGACGGCACATCGCTCGTATCTTTCCGTTCGGCAAGCGAAGATGTGACCGCCGAACGAGATTTGTCCGCAAGCTCCTGCATCAGGGAGATCGACTTTCCAGCATCAACACCACTACCGATCAGCGCTTTCTCCTGTGCCAGCCAGTACGCCAGCGAGTCGGCCGGGGCGACATTACTTGCGACCGCCTCAGGCGGCCTTACCGAAAGCAGTTGTATCTCGCCTTCATGGCGGACCGCCTGCGGAACTGGAGCAATCGCCGGCGAGGACGCCGCCGATTCAACTTGGTACGAACTCTCGCCCGCCCGACCGCCGCGAATCAAGGCCCCTCTGTCCGCATCGGTTTTCGATTCCGCATCGCTCCGGAGGAGATTATCCACCGACTGAACCGGCAACGGCTTTGTTTTTGCCGAGACGGATGACTTTTCAATCGTCGGTTGACTCACCGTTTCCGGAAATTCGCTCATCAGAGTTTTCTCGGTTGGCGCCGGTCGCTTGTAATTCTGCGTGTCCGGAGTCACCGCCTCCGATTCAGACGGCGCGCTTTCTTTGACAGGTGCTCGGTCGGATTCGCGCTCGTCCTTAACATTCTCCGGTGCCGGCTCAACCTTTTGCGGCGTTGCTATCGAGGTCGGCGGTATCGCCGGGGCCATCTCAATCGGCGGACGCTCCGTCTTGTCGCGAATCGATTCCCACGAATAAAACCCGATCACTCCGACAATCATAATCGAGGCGGCCGCCGCCGCCAGTTTCCAGATCACTCCCTGCCAGGTGCGGGTCGGCTGAATGCGCGTGACCTGTGTCTCCGCAATGCCGAGGCGTTGCTCGATCTTCTGCGCCTGTCGCTCCCAGTAATCGTTCTCCCCAAGTCCGCTCTTTTGTTCGACCAAAGAGTTTAACGCGCGCAATCGGTCGAGAATCTCCCGGCACTCGGCGCACTGCGCCAGATGTTCACCGATCGCCTTTTGTTCGTACGGCGGCAGGGCGCCGTCGAGGTAGGCGGAAATCCGGTCTTTGTAATAGGTGTGGTCCATGGTCGTCTCTATATCAGATCCTTGAGCTGTTCCAGAAGTAGCTGGCGCGCCCGGAACAGGCGCGAGTCAACCGTGCCGGGTGGAATTCTCAAGTAGATCGAAATCTCGTTGTAGTCCATATCCTCAAAATGCCGGAGCACGAACACCGTGCGATATTTCGCCGGCAAAGCCAACAGCGCTTTGTAAAATCTCCCCTGCGCTTCGTCGTTGAGCAATTTCTCAAGCGGTCCCAGCTGGGCCGACTCCGGGTCGAACCCGGATTCCTGAAGATTCTCAAGCGACTCCTTCTTATCCTCGCGGGCGATCTGGTTGTAGGCCAGGTTGCGCGCAATCGTTGACAGCCAGGGGTAAAAGGCAAACCCCGGCCGGAAGGTCCCGATCGCCTGGTACGCTTTCACGAACGCCTCCTGAACAATATCTTCCGCCTGATCGAACGAGCCGACCAACCCGTGCACGAACCGGAATAACCGTTTCTGGTGCAATCGGATAAGCTTACCGTAGGCCCGCCCGTCACCGTTCTGGACCGCCTCGATGAGCTTCTGCTCGTCAGAACTGGCCGGCTGATCTGATACCGGCTTGGAGGCGCTTTCTTCCATGTTTTTTACAAGATGAGGTCAGGGCTGGACCATCTGGACCGCCAGCATTTCCAGTAGCATCTCCTGCGGAATTTTCCCGAGGCGCATATTGGCGTCGGCCGTGGCCGTCGCCAGGATAATTCGTTCGAGACGGCTATTGTCCAGCTTTTGCGTCTGGTCCCGGTATTTCCACGCCAGCCACCGCCGCTTCGATTCGAGCGGCTTGCCGTTTTTGACCAGATACAGTTCGATGAAATGTTTGCTGATCCAGAACAATATCCCCGATGGCCCGTTGCCGTCGGCGATCAACGCCCGGATCTGCTTGAGCACCCGGACCGGATCGCCATGAACAATGTCGTTGGCCAGTTCGTAAATGACGAACACCTCGTATCCGGCGACCATCCGATGAACATCATCGACCGTCACCACCGCCCCCGGCTCCTTGTAGGCGACCAGTTTGCCGGTCTCGTTTTCGATCGCACCACGGTTCCCCGCCACCGCCTCGGCGAACAGCTGGAGCGCTTTCGGCTCTATGGTGAGCTGGGCTTTGGCGAGGTTTCGGAAAATCTGATTGCGGGTTTCATCGAGCGTGAGCTTGTCGGCGTTGATCGACGTGTCGCCCTGGAAGAGCCGCGTCTGTCCCGTGTATTCCGCCGTCTTCTTCGATTCGTCGTAGGTGAGCGCCGCGCTCAGGATGTTGACGGGCTCCTTGTC
>JACRAV010000205.1 GCA_016213305.1 Candidatus Zixiibacteriota bacterium
AATATTGCTCTCCAGCGAGAGTACCACGGGGAGAACCGTTTATCACTTTCCCCGAAAGGGATCGCTGTAAGATATGTACCTACAACTTGAACACATTCGCAAGCAGTACGACGGCAAGGTCGCCGTTGAGGACCTGTCCTTAGCCGTGACCAAGGGCTCGATGTACGGCATCATTGGTCCGAACGGCGCCGGCAAGACCACCACCATCCGGATGATCATGAATATTGTCCCCCCCGATTCGGGGCAGGTCTTGCTTGATGGCCGGCCGGCTGACGCCTCATTCAAAGATAAGGTCGGCTATCTCCCCGAAGAGCGCGGGTTATACAAGAAGATGACTCTCGCCGAGGTCATCACCTACATGGCCGAACTGAAGGGGGTGTCCGGTTCGCGGGCGCGCTCCATAATTGACCCCTGGCTCGACCGCATGGAACTGAGGGCGTACCGCAACCGCAAGGTCGAGGAGCTTTCCAAGGGAATGCAACAGAAACTCCAGTTTATCACCACCATCGCCCACGACCCCGAAATCATCATCCTCGACGAGCTTTTTTCGGGCCTCGATCCGCTCAACGTCGAACTGATGAAGAATGTCCTCCTCGAACTGAAGAAAGCGGGGAAGACCATCCTCTTTTCCACCCATGTGATGGAACAGGCCGAGAAACTCTGCGACCATCTGTGCATGATTTCGCGAGGACAAAAAGTCCTCGATGGCCGCCTGGCCGATGTCAAAGCGCAGTTCGGCCGCAATGCCGTCAGGGTCGAAATCGACGGCGACGGCAGTTTCATCAAGTCGCTCCCCGGCGTCTCGTCGATCACCGAATTCACCAACTCTTTCGAACTCCGGCTTGGCAACGGCGGAAACCCGTCGTCGGTTCTCCGCTCGATCGTCGAGAAGGTCAATGTCCGCCGCTTTGAGATCGTCGAGCCGTCCCTGTACGATATCTTTATCGAAGTGGCCAAGGTCGATCCCGCCGAAATGACCAAGCCGAAGGAGGCCGGTAATGCGTAAAATCTTCCTCATCGCCCAGCGCGAATATGCCCAGGTGGTCAAGAAGAAATCGTTCCTGGTCGGCATCCTGCTCACTCCGGCTCTCATGGGCTCTTTCATGCTCCTTCCGGCCTGGTTCGCCAACCGGGGCGCATCGAATACCCTCCATCTGGCCGTCATCGATCAGGGGGGAGAGGGGATGGGCAACGACTTTGCCCGGTCTTTGAACGAATACAAATTGGAAAATTCGGACAAGCCGTATTACTCCGTCGATGGCGTCTTCGAGGTTAGCGCGGCTGACTCCGCACGGTTCAGAGTGGTGTACGATTCGCTCAGCACGGCTATCGCCAACAAGGACATCAAGTACTTTCTGGTGGTCAAACCCGGCGTGATTTCGTTCCCGAACGATTCGATGTTCCTGGTGGCGGACAATGAGGATTTCCGGTCGGTCGGCCGATTCGAAACCCAGTTGTCGAACCTCGTATCCTCATCTCGACTCAGGCAGTCCAAAATCAACCTGCCGGTGGACTCCATCCTGGCCCTGACCAGACGGATCGATCTTGCCCGACGCGATACCACCGGCCAGGCCATCGATCCCCGGGTGAAATTATTTGCGTCATTTACGATCGTGATGATTATATATATGATGATACTCACCTATGGCCAGACGGTCATGCGTTCGGTCATCGACGAGAAGACATCGCGAATTATGGAAGTCATGGTCTCATCAGTCAGTCCCTTCCAACTCATGGCCGGCAAACTGGTCGGTTTGGGGGCGGCCGCCTTCACCCAGGTGGCCGTCTGGATTGTGCTGGGCATCGTCATGCTAGGCGTGAGCACCTCGATGGCCATTCAAATCGACCCCAGCATCATGCGGGTCGTTTTCAATCCCTTCATGGTCGTCTCGTTCGCCCTCTTTCTGGTCGGCGGGTATTTTCTGTATTCCACCATGTTTGCTCTGCTCGGCTCCATCGTCAACAGCGATAAGGAAGCCCAGAACTTCCTGTTTCCAATTGTCATCATGCTGGTTCTGCCCGTGATGATCGGCATGTCGATCATGCAGGACCCCAACTCAACTCTGGCCGTGACCCTCTCGCTAATCCCGTTCTTTTCTCCGACCATGATGGTCATGCGAATCGCGGTGCTGGCCCCGACCGCCACCACGCTTTCTCCGTTCAGCGGCATTCTGGCTCAAGCTATTCTCTCGTTCGGCCTGCTGGCTCTGGCCGTCATCGGCATGATATGGTTAAGCGGCAGAATCTTCAGGGTCGGCATCCTCATGTACGGCAAACGTCCCACCCTGCCTGAGATCATCAAATGGGTGAGATACTAGGAGCTTATGCGAAAGTACTTGGCAACTGCTGGAATGGTCATCACGCTGATCGTTGGCGGATTTCTCGTCTTTGATACTGTACCGGTTGTGGAAACCTCCCAGGCCGAGGCCCGCGGTACGACCAGTGTTCCTGCGTACACGCTGGACTTCCACAAAGCCCAGTCGCGCGGTCCCGCCCTCCGGCTCAAATCGGCCCTCCTCGTCAATTATGACAATGGCTCCGTCATCTTTGCCAAGAATGCCGACGAAGTTCGCCCCATCGCATCCATCAGCAAGCTTATGTCGGCAATGGTCTTTCTCGACCAGCAACTCGATCTGGATTCCACCATTACTATTACACAGGAGGACTGCCGTCAGTCGTCTAAGTCGCGTCTGCGCGCCGGCTACCGGATGACCCTGCGGGACCTGCTGTATACCTCGTTGATGGTGTCTGACAATAGGTCCACCCGGGCATTGGCCCGGGCCGTGGCCGGATCATATGAGGATTTCGCCGCTCTCATGAACGGCAAAGCCCGACAACTCGGCCTGGCACACACCAGCTTCGTCGAACCAACCGGACTCGATGAACGAAACGTCTCAACCGCTTCCGAAGTGGCTAGAATGCTTTATCACACCCGATCATATCCGCTGATTTCCCGAATCACCTCGACCTCCAACTACCGCGTCAAAGTTTATAACCGTCGCCGACCCGTTCTTAAGTCGATATCAAATACCAACCTGCTGATGCACTCGCCCTACGATGTCCTGGCCGGCAAAACCGGATACATCCGCGCCTCACAGTATTGTCTCGTCTCGTTGGTTCAGAATCGGACCGGCGAACGGCTTACCGTCGTCGCCTTGGGCGCACCCGGAGCCATGACCCGTTTCCGCGAAGCCCGCAAACTGGTTGACTGGGGCTTCAAACAGATCTGATCATCCCGTGAAAGTATCCATCCGCGCCGAGACTCCCGCCGACATCGAGGGCGTCCGGGCCGTCAATCTTGCCGCCTTCAAGCAACCGGTGGAGGCCGATTTGATCGACCGCCTACGAATTTCGTCCCCCGACTTCATATCTCTGGTGGCTGTCAACGCCCGGCAGGTTGTGGGTAACATCGTCTTTACCCCTGCAACATTGGAATCAGGTCAGATGCCGATCTCCGGAATGGCCCTGGGGCCAATGGCCGTCCTGCCCGCGTTTCAGCGGAAGGGGATAGGTTCAACTCTGGTCCAACTGGGCATGGCGCTCATCAGACAGCGCTCCGTTCCATTTGTGGTCGTGCTCGGCCACCCCAATTTCTATCCCAGGTTCGGCTTCGCTCAAAGCATTGCCTACGGGATCGAATGCCCATGGCCGGGAATCCCTAAAGAAGTCTTCATGGCGACTATACTGGATGAGAAGCTTATGGCTGGCAGGAAGGGACTGGTCCGGTATCGGCCGGAGTTTGATTCAGCCCTATAGGGTGGGCGGATTGGCCGCCGCAATGTCCCATAATATATATTATGTTAACTTACGCCATCAAGCAAACCATCTTTACTGGGCCGCCTAACCCTTAACCACAATACTCAGCAGTTTCCCCGGCACGTATATCTTCTTGATAACCTGCTTCCCCGCAAGATGCGCAGATACCTTGCCGCTGGCCATTGCCGCCGCCTCGACATCGACCTGCGATGCATCCACAGCCACTTTGATCGTGTCCCTGAGCTTTCCATTGATCTGCACGGCAATCTCAATCTGGTCACCCTGGACTGCGTCCGGATCAAACTCGGGCCAACCGGACTTAAACACCGACTGCGAAAAACCGGCCGATTCCCACAATTCCTCGGCCACATGCGGCGTCATCGGCGCCGCCAGCTGGATGGCCTTCAGAACAATCTGATCATTCAGAGCATCGCTCTTAATCTTGGCCGGCTCGTAATCCCGCAAAAGCTCCATAAGAGCCGATATGGCAGTATTGTACTGAAGCCGATCCATCGACTCGCCAACCCGTCGGATCGTCTGGTTCAGCTTGATATAGATAGCCCGCTCGTCTTCCGACAGCTCGCCGGGCTTAAAGTATCGCTTTAAGTCGGGCTTGGTCCGCCGGTACGACTGGACCAGCGGCACGAGCCGATTAAGTACAAATTTCTCCACTCCGGTAATCCCGTCGGCGCTCCACAGGACCTCTTTCTCCGAAGGCGCGGTAAAATACATCGCCAGGCGGGCAATATCGACTCCGTGGCGCCCCATCACGTCAATCGGAGATACGACATTCCCCTTCGATTTGGACATGACCTCGCCGCTCGTGTCGCATACCATCCCATGATTAAACAGCCGCTCCGAGGGCTCGTCACAGTCGAGCCAACCTATATCCCCGAGGAACTTATTGAAAAACCTGAAATAGATCAGGTGGCCGGTGGCATGGGTGATCCCGCCGACATATAAATCGATCGGTAGCCAGGCATTGGCTTTCTTTGGATCAAAAGGCGCCCTGTCGTTCTGGGCATCACAATACCTCAAATAATACCACGAGGAACACACAAAGGTATCCATCGTATCAGGATCCCGTTCGGCCTTTCCCCCGCACTTCGGACAGACCGCCGCCATAAACTCCGGCACATCGGCCAGCGGCGAGCGTCCCTTGGGGGTGTAATTCTCGACGCGCGGAAGCAAAACCGGCAGCTGGCCCTCCGGCACCGCCTGGGGACCGCACTTCTCGCAGTGGATGATCGGGATCGGACACCCCCAATACCTCTGCCGCGAGATCGACCAGTCCTTCAACTTATAGTTCACCTTACGCCGCCCAACCCCTTTCTGTTCAGCGTAGTCGCTGACCGCCTCAATCGCGGCCTCTCCTGCCTTGCCATTAAAAGGCCCGGAATTGACCATCGGGCCATATTCAACGAAGGCGTCGCTCATGGTTTCCGCATCTAAAGTCGTCTTGGCATTGGGGTGGATCACGATCTTGATCGGAATATCATATTTCCGGGCAAATGCCCAATCGCGAGTATCGTGGCCGGGAACTCCCATTACTACACCTGTCCCATACCCGGCCAGCACATAGTCGGCTACCCATAGCTGGACCCGTTCGCCACTATACGGATTGATCGCATACTGCCCCGTGAACACCCCGTCCTTGTCGCCTGTGGCCGCCGAACGCTCGATATCGCTTCGACGAAGGGCCATCTGCTTGTATTCCGCTACTTTGGCGGCTGAGTCGGGGGTCATCTTGAGCCGCCGCAGTATCTCTGCCTCCGGGGCAATCGCCATGAACGTGACGCCGTACACCGTATCCGGACGGGTCGTGAACACCGCGATCTTCTCCCCCGTCGCTTCGACTGTGAAATCGATTTCCAGCCCCCGCGACCTGCCTATCCACTCCCTCTGCATCGTCTTGACATTCTCCGGCCAGCCGGGGAGTTTGTCCAGATCGTCAATCAGACGGTCGGCATAGGCAGTAATCTTAAAGTACCACTGTATCTGATCTTTCTTCTCAACGAGTGTCCCGCACCGCTCGCACCGCCCTTCCTTGACCTGCTCATTCGCCAAAACGGTCTTGTCTTCTGGGCACCAGTTGACATATCCCCGCTGGCGATACGCCAGACCCTTTTTGAACAGTTCGATGAACATCCACTGGGTCCATTTGTAGTAATCGGGGAAGCAACTGGAGACTTCGCGCGACCAGTCGAACGAAATACCCACCTTTTGCAGGGTCTTGCGTGAGACCTCAATGTTCTTCACCGTCCAGTCATTCGGATGTATCCCGCGCTGGATCGCCGCCCGCTCGGCAGGTAGCCCGAATGCGTCCCATCCGAACGGATGCAGGACGTCCTTGCCGAGCATCATCTGCCGGCGTGCCACGGCGTCGCCGATGATGTAATTGCGAAAGTGCCCCATGTGGATGTCGCCCGAAGGATAGGCAAACATCACCAGCATGTAAAACTTGTTGTTATGATCGGGGTTGTCGGCCGCCCGAAAGAGACCGTCGCGCTCCCAGCGCGCCTGCCACTTTTCCTCGACCTTCTTGAAATCGTATTTCCGACCGCTCTTTTCGCCAGTTTCCATAGTAAGTCCGTCTCCGCCTATATTGCGCGGAAAGGTATGCGGTTAGAGTGAAATCGGCAAATAATTTAACGAATACACGCTCATTCGCCCGGCCACAGCCGCTGAAAGAGAGCAGTGCCTCCGGACAGGAACCGGGTCGCCTCCTCCTTGGCTCGCTCGACCCGCCACCATCTCCCCCCTGCCTTCTGGAGAGCCGAATAAGGGGTGTCCCATCCATACAGGGTGATCCGTCCCGCCGCCAGGTTATCCCCTCCCTCTGACGGCCAGTGTGAGCCGAATCCGAACTGATACCCGGCTTCCTCAGCCGCTTTCGTCACTCGGCCGTCAAATCGCCCAAACGGGTAACTGATCAAATCGGCCGGCCCTCCCGTCAAATCTTCGAGAACGCTCCTGGACACCTGCAATTCCATCGCCAGATCGCTATCATTCAACCCGGTAAGCGGGCGGTGGGTGTGCCCGTGTGAGCCGAACCTGACGCCCGCCCGCGCCAGCGTCCTGATTTTACTCCGGTCGAGGTGCGCAAGGGGGCTGATAATACTCGTGTAATCCCAGGAGTTTTTCCTGCCAATAAAGGCCGTGGGGATAAAGACCGTTGGCCGACAGCTAAACCTGTCCATCAGCGCTAACAGCGGCTCAATCAGGTGCGCATACCCGTCATCGAACGTCACCGCCATCTGTCGCGACCGGGGATTTTCGATAGCCGACCGCAAATCCGTAAATTCGCGGCCACTCTCTATCAGGGAATGCAGAATGCCTTTAAGCTGGTCGGGACGAAGGCAGGTATGGTCAAGCCGGCGACCGGCGCTGACCTTGTGCACAGTCAGCACCATGGCCGAGCTGTTCCGGGTCCACGCCATATCGCTCCCTCAGACAAAGTCGGAGAACAGGTTCTTCTCCACCGGACCGAGCACGGTAATCGCCAGTCGCGACTCGTCGAACAACCGGTTGGCGATCTCCCGCACCTTGGCCGGCGTGATCCGCTCGATTTCCCGGAGCGATTCACGGTAGGTCAGATACCGCCCCATCATCAGTTCAAACCGGGCGATCCGGTTCATCCGATTGGAACTCGACTCCATGCTCAAAATGATCTGCCCGCGAATCTGCGCCTTTATCTTGTCAAGTTCCGCCGACGACATCGTCTTCTTCTTCAGTTTTCGGCATTCGGCCATCACGATATCGAACGCTTTTCGCAGGTGGGTCTTGTCCGTGCCCAGATAGACCCCGAACAAACCGCCGTCGCGGTAAAAATCGGTGAATGTATAGACCGTGTAGGCCAGCCCTTTTTCCTCTCGAACGCGGTGAAACAGCACCGAGGACATCCCGCCCCCGAGATACGCGCTGGCCACCATCGCGGTGATCCGGTCGGGCGTATTATATCCAACACCCGGGAAACCGAGGCAGAAATGGGTCTGCCGATTATCGTCGGTCTGCATAATTGAACGCGCGGTCGCAGGCGCCACCAGCGGCAACGGCGTGGGCATATGCCCTTTCGCAAACGTGCACTTCTTCTCTACCAGCCGGACCAGCTCGCGGTGCGATACCGCGCCCGCCGCCGCCACCACAACTCCGCCGGTGCGATAATTATCGCGGATAAAACTCAGCATGTCCGGATGCTTCAGCGACGCGATCGATTTCTGGCTCCCCATGATCGGCCGTCCCAGCGGATGGCTTCCCCAGTAGGTCTTCTGGAAAAGATCGTGAATCAAATCCGACGGGTTGTCGATCGATTCCTTGATCTCCTCGCTGATCACCTGCTTTTCCTTGGTCATGTCGGCCTGTTTGAAAGTCGCGTGACACGACATGTCGGCCAGAACGTCGATCGCTTCCGTCAGATATTCATCGGTCACTCTGGCCGTATAGCAGGTCTGTTCGCGAGTGGTGAAGGCGTTGAGCGAGCCGCCGATCGACTCCAGCGCCGAGGCCAGCTCTCTGGCCGAACGATGCTTCGTTCCCTTGAACACCATATGCTCGACAAAATGACAGACCCCGGCCAGCTTATCCGGCTCGTTGCGTGAACCGACATCGATCCACAGCCCCAAAGATATAGAGCGAACGGCTGGAAACCGCTCGCTCAATACGCGAATCCCGTTGGGGAGAGTCGTCTTCTCGAATACGCCGGAAGACGACTCTACTTTTTGCCGATCCATCAGTTGTGAGAGTCCTGACCGCCGTTACCGGGCGTCGCTGAGGCGCTGGTGAGAAGCACCTTGCGCGACAAACGGACCTTCCCGTCATGGTCGATATTGATCACTTTCACATCCATCCGGTCGCCCACCCGGCAGACGTCCTCCACCCGCTTGACACGGTTGACGTCCAGCTCCGAGATGTGCACCAGACCGTCGGTGCCCGGCATGATTTCGACAAACGCCCCGAAATCGGTGGTGCGGCGGACTATGCCGTTATACACCTTGCCCATTTCCGGTTCGGCGACAATCGCCTGCACCCGGGCCAGCGCCGCGCGGCCGGCGTCGCCGTCAACCGTCGCGATCAGAACCGTGCCGTCGTCTTCAATATCGATCTTGGCGCCGGTCTCTTCGCAGATCGCCCGGATCACCTTGCCGCCGGGACCGATCAATTCGCCGATCTTCGACGGATTGATCTTGAGCGTGATGATTCTCGGCGCGAACTCTGACAACTGATCGCGATGACGCGAAATCGTCCGGTTCATGTTCTCGAGAATCTTCAAACGCGCATTGCGGGCGCGATCAAGCGCCGTCCGCATCGTGTCCAGGTCCAGCCCGGTGATCTTGATATCCATCTGGATCGCCGTGATGCCCGTGGCGGAACCCGCCACCTTGAAGTCCATGTCGCCGAAATGATCCTCGTCGCCGAGAATATCCGTCAAAATGGCCAGCTTGCTGTCCGATTTGATCAGACCCATGGCAATGCCCGCGATAGCCGTCTTGATCGGCACGCCGCAGTCCATGAGTGCCAGCGAAGCGCCGCAGACCGAAGCCATCGACGAGGAACCGTTCGATTCCAGCACGTCGGAAACCACCCGCACCGTGTACGGGAAGCTGGTTTCGTTCGGAATCACCGGCAGAATCGCCCGCTCGGCGAGCGCGCCATGACCGATTTCCCGACGGCTCGTCCCGCGGATCATCTTCGTCTCGCCGGTGGAAAACGGCGGGAAATTGTAATGGAGCATATAGCTCTTGGTGGACTCCCCTTCAAGTTCGTCGAGCCGTTGCTCGTCCATCTTGGTGCCCAGGGTGATCGCCACCAGCGCCTGCGTCTGACCGCGTGTAAACAGCGCCGAACCATGCGCGCGCGGCAGTAAGCCGACTTCGCACGTGATCTGCCGAATATCATCCGGCCCGCGGCCGTCGATCCGCTTCCCTTCGCCCAGAATCATCGAACGCATGGCGTCCGAATCCAGATCGTGAATCGCGGCTCCGATCGCCTTTGTCTTCTCCGGGAACTCGGTCGACAGAGCTTCCTGAATCGACTTCTCCAACTGCTTCTTGGAATCGCGGCGGGTGTCCTTGTCGGCTATCCGATTGAACTCGACCAGCTTGGTCCCTGCCAGTTCCTTCACCCGCGCCACCAGCGCGGCATCGATGACCACCGGCGTGTAGGTGAACTTCGCCTTGCCGCAGGCCCGCGCCAGTTCGTCGATCTTCGCCACGATCTTCTTGATATGATCGTGCCCGAATGCCAGCGCCCGAACCAGGTCTTCCTCGCTGACCTCACGACCGCCCCCTTCGACCATCGTGATCGAGTCGGCCGAACCGGCCATCGTGATATACATGTCCGACTCTTCCATCTGCGGAATGAGCGGATTGATGACCAGCTCCCCGTCGATCCGTCCCACGCGCACTCCCGCGATCGTCTTGGTCATCGGAACGTCCGAGATCGCCAGCGCGGCGGCCGTGCCGATCAATCCCAGAATGTCCGTGTCGTTCTTCTGATCGTGCGAGATGATGTACGTGATGCACTGCGTCTCGCAGAAGAAGTCGTCCGGAAAAAGCGGCCGGATCGGACGATCGATGATGCGCGCCGAGAGAATGTCCTTCTCCGATGGCCGCCCCTCGCGCTTGAAGAATCCCCCCGGAATCTTTCCGGCGGCGTATGACTTCTCCCGGTACTCCACCGTCAGCGGGAAAAAGTCCTGGCCCTCTTTGGGCTCCGTTTGCGCGCACACGGTCGAAATGACCATCGAGTCGCCGTACCGCACGGTCACCGCGCCGTTCGACTGCTTCGCCATTTTGCCGCTTTCGATGGTCAGCTTGCGACCACCAATTTCAATTTCAACTGAATGAACCATATTTCTTTCCTATTACTTGTTACCGGCGCAGACCGAGTTTTTCGACGATATCCCGGTACGCCTCTATGTCGCGATCCTTCAGATAGTCCAGCAGTCGTCGACGCTGGCCCACCTGCTTGAGCAGTCCGTGCCGGCTGTGAAAATCCTTCGGGTGGGACTGCAGGTGATTGGTGAGATACGTGATCCGCTCCGTCAACAGCGCAATCTGCACTTCGGGCGAACCCGTATCGGTTTCGTGAAGGCGGTATGACTGCATCACGTTCGCCTTCGTCTCTTTCGTCACTGACATGTTGTTTCTCCTTTTCCAATTATTCCCAACACGTTCATTTTATCGTTTGCCATCTGCTCGGCCAGCTCGCCGGTTGAGGCGAACTTCCGTCCCTCGCGGATGAAATGCGTCGGATAGACGCAAATCTCCGCATCGTATATATCCCGGTCAAAATCGAATAGATTCGCCTCGACCGTCACCGCTTTCGCGGCGTTGAAATGGTTGTGGCCGATGAACATCATGCCCATCTTCTTCTCCGACTGCACTTCCACCCGGCAGGCGTACACCCCCGGAAACGGCAAGAGCTTGTCCTGGCCATAATTCACGTTCGCGGTTGGATACCCCAGCTTCCGGCCGAGGCCTATGCCGCGCTCCACCGTACCGAATATAGCATATTCATGACCGAGAAGCGCCACTGCCTCTCGTAGATGCCCCTCGTGCATCGCCGCCCGTATCCGCGAGGACGACACCGGCCTGCCGGAGACCATCACCGGCTCCACTACTTCCACGTCGAACCCTACCTGTCCGCCGATCCGCTTCAAGTCGGCGATCCCGCCGCCGCGATTCTTGCCAAAAGCGTGGTCGTACCCGACAATGAGTTTGCGGGCGCCAAGTTGCCGGACCAGTATCTCCTGCGCGAACCGCTCGGCCGACATCTCCTTTAACTGCTCGTTGAACTCGAGCACCACCACCGCTCCGCCATGAAAACAGGGCATGAAATGCTCTTTCTCATCGAGCGTCGTGAGCATCAGCGGGTAGTTCTGCGGCGTCACCAGCACCCGGGGGTGTGGATGAAACGTCACCACCACCGGTTCCAGTCCGGTTTCGCGCGCCAGTTCGTTCAATCGCTTGAGGATCGCCTGGTGTCCCAGATGGATGCCGTCGAACGTCCCCACCGTAACCACCGTCCCGGCTCCATGAGATCGAGTGAATTCACCGGCGGATTTGTAAAATGCGAACGTCAATTGAGCACCCTCAAATAATTGAACAACGCCTTCCCCGGATCGCTCCCGATCGAACGGGAATCAACGCCAGCCGTGCCGATTGCCAGCACATTCCCGACCGAATCCTTCAGGACCACCCGGTCCCCAACATGAAATTCTCCGTCCACACCGACCAGATCGGGCAATTTCAGCGGTCTGCCGTTCACCACCTGCCGTCCAAAATCATCGGACACCTTGAACGCCCCCATCTGAAGCGCTTTTTCAAGTGGCAGTATAAGCCCCGCCAGGCGGTGTGACTTGGCCCGCTTGACTAATTCATCAAGGGTCACCGCATCGCTCACCGAATAGTCGCCAACCATCGTCCGGCGCAGTTCCGCCAGATATGCCCCGCATCCCAGCCGCGCTCCCAGATCGTGCGCCAGACTGCGGACATACGCCCCCTTAGTACAGGTAAGCTCGATCCGCATATACGGCGCATGGTACGACAGCAGTCGGATCGACTTGAACTCTACTTCGCGCTCCGGCGGCTCCACTTCCTCGCCGCGCCGAACCGAGCGATGCAACGGCACGCCGCGCACTTTCACCGCCGAGTATGCCGGCACCACCTGTTTCACTTTTCCGATGTATTCCGCCAGAAGCCCCTCAAGGCGTGCTTTACTTAGCTCCGGAACTTCGCCCGCCGGGATGGAATCGTCCAGACCTTCGGCGTCATACGTCGGCGAGGTCCGCCCGAAACAGATATCGGCGACATAGGTCTTATCAAAGTTCGATATAAATTGCACAATCTTCGTAGCGCGTCCCAGACACAGGATCAGAAGTCCCGTCGCCCGCGGATCGAGCGTGCCGGTGTGGCCGACACCCTTCTGACCGATGAAATACCGCACCTTGGCCACCACGTCGTGGCTGGTCATGCCGGACGGTTTGTCCACCAGAAGAATCCCATGCCAGGGTTCAGGAACGGGCATTAAGTTCCTCCGTCAAACGCTTGATCATATCCACTCGAACTTCGGCCATCGGCTTTGGAATGGTACATCCGGCCGCGTTGAAATGCCCGCCGCCGCCATACTCCGCCGCGATTGCCGACACATTCACGCCATTTGACGACCGCAATGACACTTTTGTGCCGCTGGAGTTGGCTTCTTTGAGCAGTATCCCCGCCACCACTCCCCGGTTCGCCATCGTGAAGTCAACCAGACCGTCCGACTCGGGCTCTTCCGCCCCGGTCGAGGCAAACATCTCCTTGGTCAGCGTCAGCATGCAGATCCGCCCCGAATCATGAAACTCCACTGTATTCAGCACCCGTCCGATCAACTTGATCGTCGTGGGGCGCATATTGTAATACACTTGATCGCAAATCCACCGGGGGTCGGCCCCCGCCTCCATCAATGACGCGGCTACCCGCATCGTGTGAGCGGTGGTCGATTGATATCGAAATCGACCCGAATCCGTCAGAATGGCGGTGTACAACTGCGTGGCCACATCGCGACTCGGAACATACCCGACCATCCCGAAATAATCGCTGACCATTTCCCCCACCGACGACGCACCAATATCCACCCAGTTGATCGCGCCAAAAGCCATCGAATCACGATGATGATCGATGCTTATCACCGTCGTCCGGTCCGTCAGAAATTCGGCCGCCGAACCAACCCGCTCCAATGTGGGACACTCAAGAATTATCGCCGTATCGATCGCCAGCCCTTTCGGGAAACTGTTGGCCGGCATAATCTGCTCCACACCGGGCAGAAATGCGTATTTGTCGGGGATTTGCGAATCTCGCATCAGGTGAATGGTCTTGCCCAGGTCTCGCAGATATTGCCCCATCGCCAACTGCGATCCCAGCGCGTCGCCATCGGGATCGACATGCGACACCACCAGCACATGGCTAGATCGTTCCACGGCGTCCCTGATCTGGGACACCAGCGCCGAGGTGTCAGGCACTGCGATATTATTCTGGACGCTGACTCTTGATTTCATTCAGCAACTGCTCAATTCGTACGGACTGTTCTATGGAAGGATCGAACTTGAAGGCGAACTCCGGTATGTGCCGGATGCTCAATTGACGGCCAATTTCCATGCGGATACGCCGACTCTCCCCGTCGAGATACTGCCTC
>JACRAV010000217.1 GCA_016213305.1 Candidatus Zixiibacteriota bacterium
CGACAACAATTTGCGTCTCGATTATGCCAAAGACCTGGTCGCCCGGGCGTTGGAGCTGGAACCCCAGAACGCCGCCTTTCTCGACAGCTACGGCTGGGTGCTGTATAGATTGGGACAGTTCGACGAGGCCCTGAAGTACCTTTTGCAAGCCGCCAGCATCCAGTCCGATCCAACTGTCTTCGAGCATGTCGGCGACACCTATATGTCGCTCAAAGAGACCGCACAGGCAAAAGACTGGTGGCGTAAGGCCTTGAAATTACAACCCGACAACAAGGCACTTAAAGAGAAACTTAAAGACTGACCCCGCGCCATGGAACCTCGGCGAAAAGCAATCGCAATCCTGTCTCTGATGATAGTGGTCGGGTGCGCCGACACCGGCCCGCCCCCCGGTGGTCCTGAGGACAAGGCCGGTCCTACAGTACTTCTGACCCAGCCCGCCAATGGGGCAGTGAGCCAGACTGATGTCAAAACTGTTCGGATAGAGTTCTCCGAGCGGGTGACCATGCCGGGTCAGGGGAGTTCGGTTTTTATCTCGCCCCGACCAACACGCCCCCCAAAGATTTCATGGGGCGCCAAATCGCTCACCATCCAGTTCGCCGACACTCTCGCCGCCAATCGTACCTATGTCATCTCCGTTCCCGGACTCCTGACCGATCTTCATGGGAACCGGCCGGACACATCCGTCAGTCTTGCCTTTTCCACCGGTCCGATCCTCGACAGCGGCAAAATAGCCGGGGTGGTGATGGCCGGCGATAAGGCGGCTTCCGGAGTGACCGTGGCACTCTACGAAAGCGCCGGAATTAACCCCTCGGTCCCGATTGATTCGATTTACCCCGACTATCTTACACTCACAGGTAGCAACGGTGAATTTCAGTTCAGAAATCTCCCCGACGGGCGCTTCCGCCTGATTGCCTACCAGAAATCCGGTCGCGATGATCGCTTCAAACCCACGCGGCAGAAATTTGCCGTCCCGGATCGTGACATCGACGTCGGCGGCGCGTTATCGCTCGACCATCTGAACATGACCCTGACCTCGCAGGATACCAATCAGGTCAAGATCAGCTCCGCGGCTTTCACACCCGATGGCATTGTGCAATTGAGGTTCTCGTCGCCGGTTTCGCGGCGCTGGGTTGACAGCTCGACATCGTCACTTCTGGTATCGGTGGGCGGAACCGATATTCGCGCACTCGCTGTCATCCCCTCCGACAGTGACCTGGTCAACAGCGTGCAGGCATACTTCGGGCGCTTGCCTCAAGGAGTGGGATCGATCACCTGGCAATTTGACTCGAGTCGCCCGGCATTGGTTTTCGATTCGCTGAAAGTATCCCCCGTCGCCGATACCGGAAGACCGGTGATTCTCGCCTTCTTCCCCTCGGCCGATCCCCTGTTGACGGCCGACACCGCCCTGCACTTCCGATTCTCCGAACCAATCGACACCTCACTCCTGGCCGATTCAGTCCTCGTGCTCAAAACGCTCAAGGATTCCGCGGTGGTAAAAGTCTCACGTAGCATGCCGAATCTCTTCGAGCTGGTTCTCAGGGCGGACTCGCTCAAAGTCGGAGGCGGCTATCAGTTGGTCATTGACGAAGACGGCGTGAAGGACCTCGCCGGTAACGCGCTGGGGGATTCCTTGCGCAGTTACGCCTTCTCGATTCTGCCGCCCGACTCGCTCGGCTGGATCACCGGTTCCGCGCAGGTTTTCCTGAAGTCGGATTCCCTGGCCGGGATCGGCCTGACCTTCCGCCATCTCCTGACCGGTCGCAAGTTCCATTGGCACGGGAAGAGGGGCGCCTTTCAGGTCCCCCTGCCCGGCGGCAAGTATGTCATAACAGGGTTCGTCGATCGAAATGCCAATCGGCGGTTTGACGGCGGCGCGATCTTCCCCTACACTCCGGCTGAAACACAATTGAGATATATTGACACCGTCGCGGTTCGAGCCAGATTCGAGACCGCCGGTGTGGACCTTGAATTTAAATAGGATTGGGTATGAACGCCTTTCTGTCACAAATACCGGTTTCCGAGACCTCCCGGAATTTCATCGGGATGGGGATCATCATTGTCGGCACCCTGATTGCCGCCGCCCTCATTCGATACATCCTCTGGGGGATCATTCAACATTTCGCAAAGCAAACGAAATCCGATCTTGATGACCGCCTCCTGGCGTCCACGCGCACCCACGTGTATCTGCTGGTATATATCTTTGGCGCCACTATCCTGTTCAACTACATCGAGTCGTTGTATGGCGAAACGGCGGGGGAGAAGCTGTTTGCTGTCATTGATGGCATCGTCTACAGTCTCGGCGTGCTGGTCGTGGCCAATCTGGTTGCCCGTATCATCCGGACCTCGCTTCTCTGGTACGGCGAGAATGTGGCCGCCCGCACCGAATCCACCGTTGACGACGAATTTGTCCCCCTGCTGGACCGAGCCGGGACGATCATCGTCTATGCGCTGGCGGCGCTCATTGTGCTGGATCATTTCAGCATCGACGTCAAAGGGTTGATCGCCGTGCTGGGGGTCGGCTCGCTGGCCATCGCACTCGCCGCTCAGGACACAATTGCCAACATGATTGCCGGTTTCGTCATCATGATCGACCGCCCTTTCCGGGTCGGCGACCGGCTCCGGCTGAATGACGGAACAGTCTGCGCCGTCCACCAGATCGGCATCCGCTCGACCAAACTGGTCACCCTTCAAAATACCATGATCGTCTCGCCGAATTCTGAATTGACCAAATCATCGATTCACAATCTGAGCTACCCAACTCCGGACATCCAGGTGCAGGTTTCCGTCGGAGTGGCCTATGATTCCGACATCGATAAAGTCCGCCGGATCATGGTGGAAGAGGCGAAGAAACACGCGAAAGTGATTGATACCCCCGAGCCGAGCGTCACGCTCAATACCTTCGGACAGAGCGCCGTAGAAGTCGGCCTCTATTGCCGGGTCGCCTACACCGCCGACCAGGGGCCGGTCGCATCGGAACTGCGGGAGCGGATTCTCACCCGGTTCCGCCAGGAGGCGATTGTCATTCCGTATCCCCAGATGGTCGTCACCATGGCTGGCGACAAGAACAAGTAGTTTGATTTACAAATGAAAAAGCGGAGCGTCTTTCGGCGCTCCGCCTGTACTGACAATTGCCGTATGTCCGGTTCAGTTCGAGGCGGGCATCGGTCCCCACAGCTTGAGGGAGACCCGGCGATTCTTCGCCCCCGAATGCTTCTGATCCGGTAGAGCCACCGGTTTGCTCATGCCGTAGGAAATAGTGAACATCCGGTACAACGACACCCCGAAGTGGTCGTTGAGATACCGCTTGGCCGCATCGGCCCGGCGTTCCCCTAGCGTGAAATTATACTGCGCCGGACCGGTGGCGTCGGTGTGGCCGGCCACTTCCAAAAGGGCGCTCGGTACATCCTGCATCTTCTGACCGGCCTCGCTCAAAATCTGTTCGGCCACTTTGTCAACTTCCCACGAATCGAACGAAAAATTGATCTCGCCCGACCAGATCACCTGATAATTCTCAAAACCGGAGGCCTTGTTGAGGGCCATATCCGCTTTTTTTGAATATTCGTCGGTCAGTCTCTGTAGCCGTTCCAGATCTGCGCCCGTGCGCTGATCGACCGCGCCGATCTTGGCGCTGGTCCGCGCCTCGGATTCGGCAATCTGCTGAGAAACAAAGTCTTTCTTGACCCCGCAACCCGTCATGATCAGCAGGACCGAAGCAATGGTAACTAAGGATTTCATATACGACCTATCCTTCTATAAGGGGTATGACATAGTAACAGATTCTTGTACCCAAGGGTACAGTACTGGTTCGCTTTCATCAAGCGAAAAGTTGCTTATTGCTTGATTCCGCCGGACATGATCCCGGAGAGGATATGTCGTTGCATGACAAAGAATACGGCCAGAACCGGCAGGACCGCCAGCGCGCTTCCGGCCATCAGGTGCGGCCAATCGATCGCCTGATGTCCCTGTAACATGGCCAGCGCCACCGGCAGAGTGCGGAGCGACTCCCGCGAGGTCAATATGAACGGATACAGAAATGAGTTCCAATTGGTGACAAATACCTGAATAGCCAGCACCACCAGCACCGGCTTGCAAACCGGCATGACGATGCGAAACAGAATCGCCGGCTCCGACGCCCCGTCCACCCGCGCCGCCTCTTCCAGCGATGACGGGATGCCCTCGATATACTGCTTGACCAGAAATATCCCGATGGGCGTGACCAGCCATGGGATGATCAAAACCGCATACGAGTCATACCAACCACTTTTGATCGCCATGATATACAGCGGAATAATCACCACGTGAGCGGGGATCATAAGCACGATGAGGCAACTTCCGAAAGCCAGCTTGTTGGCAATGGTACGATACCGGGCCAGCGCATATCCGACCATGAAACAGAAAAGAATATTGCCAAGCGTCACCACCAGCCCCACCACCAGCGAGTTGAACAGCGCCCGGACAATCGAGCCGTCGGTGAAAAGATCGGCAAAATTCGCAAGCGTCACTGCGCCCGACATCACATCGGCAATGTCCAACCCGGCGCCTGCCGGCAAAAAAGCCACCCGAAACATCCACAGCATTGGAAACACCATGATCGCAAGGAGGATCGTCAAAACGGCGTATCGAATGAACATCGTACCGCGAGATGTCTGCCTTACCATACCGGGCCCCGCTGGCGCAACAGGTATAGTTGAATGACAGAGAGTACCATGATGATCCCGAACAGGACAAACGCCGCCGCCGAGGCGTACCCAAACTGGAATGCATTGGACAATCCTATGTCGTACAGGAAATAGACCAATGTGGCGGTCTGGAACTTCCCCTTGGTCATCACGAAAATCTCGATGAACACCTGAAACGACTTGATCGAATTGATCACCACGACAAATAACCCC
>JACRAV010000228.1 GCA_016213305.1 Candidatus Zixiibacteriota bacterium
CAGCTCGCCGGCAATTTCGTTGGCGGTAATCTTGTCCCTGTTCACCGCAATTGCAAAGTTCAACAGTGACGTAAACGATACGCGGTTGCTTGTATATCCGGCCAGAGCCGACCGGTAGGCGTCTTCCGAGGCCGGCACAATCCGCTCGCGATACAGTTCGAGACTCTTCGTCAACCGTACGGCCCGGGCATGGAGACTCTGTAAATCCGCCTGAGCATCGCGCCAGAGCTGGTTGGCCTCGGCCACACTGCTTTTCTGCATCGCCTCCATCGACCGCGCCATATTCCCCTGGGCACCCCGCGAAAATATCGGCAGGGAGAGATTCGCCTGAAAACTCACCATATTGTCCCTGGGCCTGGTCATGCCATCCGGGAGCATCTCTTCGCCCGATCGAAGCCCATAGCTCGCCGATAATCCAAGCATCGGCCAGCGCATCCGCTGGGAAGATTTTGCCGAAAATCCATACGATTCCGCTGATCGTTGAACTCTCTTTACAGCAGGATAATTCTCTCGGGCCAGATCAATCCAGACGTTGGCGCTGTCGGGAATGGTCTCAACAGGCGGCGCGGCAAGCTCCGGCACTGCAGTCGAGGGGTCGATACCCCGCAGGGAGTTGAGTCCCTTTTCGGACGTCTCAATCTGTTGTTCCTGCGACAGAATGGCCGATTCCAGCCGCCATGACTCCGACTGCGCTGCCAGCACTTCATCCTGCCCCGCCTGATTGGCCCTCAGCCGCGCCGTGGTGGTCGATACAATCTGCTTGACTATGTCCCGCTGGGATTCCATCTCGTGAAGATTCAATCGCTGATAATACAGATCAAGATACGCCTGCCTGGCCGCGATGATCAGATCGGCCTGAGTTTCACGTACCTGCTCGGCCGAGGCCTGCGCCGAAGAACGTGCCGCTTTCCGTTCCAGCCCTTTTTGCCCGGCGTACGGAATGTTCTGGCTTATCCCCACCATCTTCATCGTCATCGGGTCCATCTTGAAATCGAAGTTGGTCGGAAGATTCTGCACGCCGAGCATGAGCATTGGGTCATCCCATGCTCCGGCGGACCGGGCCCGCCGCTCGGCCGACTCGGCCATGAACTTCGAGGCCGCCAGACGATCATTATTTTTCAGCACATCCTGAATCACTCTGTCAAGCGTCAGCGAATCGCCCGGCTGAGCCAAGGCCGAACCGGCGATTGACCATGCCGCGACTGACAGTGCAATCATGACATAGCCGACCACTCGGGAAATGCCGCTGGAGGGCATGGGCAGTGAATATTTAGTCGCTGAGCTACTCATACTGGCCTTACTATAATGAAAGACCGGTGCCAAACCGGAAGATACCGTCCACAAATCTCTATCGACATCTTTTACTCATTGAACAACAACAAATTACGTCCCATATCGCCAGCGGCCCCGGGATTCGAGATGAACCATCTTTTCTCGCCCGATCGAATACTATTCCGAGTCGGTGTAGAATATTGTTCAGTGAGTGAAGAAAAAGAAACGGGCCGGGGAATGTCCCGGCCCGTTAATGTCGTCAGCCAAAATGGCTCAGAAATTGAATCTCAGCGTCAAGTACTTGTTGTCCGAAAAGACGTCCGTCTGCGTCCACGCATACTCGAACGTCAGCTTGGTGGTGCCGAGCGGCACGGTCAGCCCGCCACCCGCCGAGAAGCCGTAAATGTAGTCGGTCTGCTGGGAGTAGTTGTACCCCGCGCGCAGGAAATACTTGTTATCGTACGAGTACTCCGCGCCCCCCTGCCAGTGGTCCTCTGAGAAGTTGTTGGACCGGAAGTTTCCGGAAACCAACAGAGAACTTCTTTCCTGAGAATACAGCGGGTACGACAGCCCGATATTGAAATGGCTGGGCAGTGAGAAGCCCACCGCCTTGCCCGCCAAATCGCGCCGGCCGGCCGCTTCATAGCTACGGTCGAATCCCGGTCCGGAGAACGTCATATCCGGGCCGTAGTTCTTGATCGCGATACCCATCTGCAGGCCGCGCCATTTCGGGTCGAACGTGACGCCGAAATCGAACGCCAGACCGCTGGCGCTCACCTCGAAGACATTCTCATTGATCATATACCCGTTGATACCCAGGCCGACATTGGCCGTGAGCGCGCGGGCATAGGTCACGCCGATCACCGACAGCGAGGGGGAAAAGATCTTCCCATTCCCCTCGATCGCCTGATATGTCGTCTGTTCGATATCCCCGATATTGACCACCTTGGCCGAAAGACCGAGTGTCCCGAACCCTTCAATCGCCGTCGCTATGGCGAAGAAGTTGATGTCGATATCCGCAAAATACGGCTGGTGCGAGAACATCGCTTCGGTCCCCTCCAGCGTGGCGAGACCGGCCGGATTCCAGTAGATCGCTTCCAGGCCCGTGGGGCTGGCCACGACCGCGCCGCCCATCGCCGTGCCGCGCGATCCGATCGGAATCAACAACTCCTGGCCCCCAGCCGTGCCGACTTTCGTCCCGCTTCCGGCGAAGGCCGGGGCGGAAGCAACAGCCAGAAGCACCGTGACTATCATCAGTGTTCTAAGTTTCATGACTGCTATCCTTCCTTTCATCAGTACGTATCGAGTTGCTCTTGTTCGGTGAAGATCGCCATTTTACCGATCTTCTGCCCGAACCCGGGCGCATCGACCACGTAGATGTAAATTCCCGACGCAAGCGGGATTCTGTTTTCCGTCAGTATGTCCCAATCCAACAGCGATGTGCTGGCGTCATTCTTGTGCAGGACCCTGATCCGGTCGCCGGTCAGCGTGTAGATCGACACCGTGCACTCGGCCGGCAGATTGACAAACTGCATCCGCCGGTTGAACACGCCGCGATCGTACGACGCGAACAGGTAATACGGATTGGGCGCCACGCCCACCTTGTCCATGACCGCGCTTCCGGAACTCACCAGTGTTGGCTTCGCCGCCACGAACGTAAAGGTATCGTTCACGTAGTTGATATGATTGGCCCACATGATGAACCGATCGCCGGGTGTCCAGTGACTTCGGGCATCGGTGGAGTCATACCGGCTGTTCCAGGTCGCGTGCAAGAGGAACGGCGTGTACGCTACGTTTAGAAAATCGACTTGCATCGTGGGATCGGCGGTCGTGCTATATGCGGTGTCGAAAACAAAGAGCCACTCCCGGGGACCGGTTGAAGCGGTATTGTCGAACCAGCCGTTGTACGGCGGCCAGTACCGGCCATCGACGGTGCCTCCGGGAACATTGTTTTCCATGAATCCGACCGCCAGTCGGCGCGGTGGATTGGCGTCAATATCCCATACTGAAAGCGGCACATTCTGCTCGAATATCTGATACGCGTAGCCGCCAGTCGCATTGATAATGTAGGGACCAAAAGACGGTTGTTGTGGCGGATCGACCGCCCGGCGCATGTATCGATATCCGTACGAAACGTTGGAGTCAGTCACGACGAAATGCCCGACTGAATCGGTCGCCGCGAGCCGGAACTCCAGATTTCTCATACGATCCGCGCCGACGCCCTGGCCCGCGAAAAACGCGTCCGGTCCGGAAGCCCATCCAGCGGCTCCACGGAATCCTTCAAAGTGAAGGCCGTCGGCACCCGCCTGGGTCCAGCGCCGAGCACCGCTCGGAACATTCCAACCCTCGTCGGCATCGCCCGGTTCTCCTCCCTTGTATCCCGGGGGCGGGCCATACACGTGGACTATCATCCCGTCAACCTTGGTGAAGTCCTGACGCAGGTCCGTGGTGGCTCCCTGATTGGCCTGGGTTGTCAGAACCGTCACACCAGAGTCAACGTCGTACAGCGTCCAGTACACCGTCCCGGCCGAGTCGTAAAACCAGACCTTGTAGGTGTGGCCGGTCAGTGAATCCGGATCGACAATCTGCGGAACCACCGACCCGTCGGATATACCCGTATGGGTGGTTGCGATGATGTTGTCCAGCCGCAGAGGCAGGGTCTTTTCCGGAATATGCTTCTGAGGCACAACCTTCACGATGGTGGCGCCGGTCAGCGTTTTTGGCGTCTGGGTCGGATCGTACGAATATGCTTCCACCCGGAAGAAATACTCGGTGGCATTGTACAGCGGACCGCCGTTGATGTAATCAGCGTTGGGCGTAAACCAACGCTGGACGCCCACGTCGGAACCGAACTTGGCCGGCTTGTTCAACACGCCGCAGTTGGCGACATCGAACTCTTCGTCATAAATGACGCCTATTCCGTTGCTCAAATCAAAAGTAGCGTTCGGGATTCTCTTCCACGGTCCTGAGGACGACGATCCCTGCAGAACAGTGTACCCTTCGAATGGGTAGTCAACATGATCGGCCTCTGAAAGATTTGTCCAGGACAATCCTATCAACTCATCGTCCTGCGCCACGTGAACAGCAGGAGCTCTGGGTGGCGCCGGCAGGTCGAAGTTCAGTTCGTACGCGGTCTGGGCAAACCGATCGTAGTACTTGAGCGCGTCAATCGCTGTGAGGCGGTCGCACGCGGTACCCGCAACCACGGCCGCCAGCACCTCGGTACTGTCACCCGCTTGCAGGGTGAAGGGTCCGGTCGTCAACATATACCGGCGATCCGCCGGATCGGAATCCAGGTCCCCTTCATTCGTCACCGGGTTACCGGAATTGAAGAACTTGACCGGATTTCCTTTATACGCGTACACCGAGCCGTCACGATTCAGACCCTGCATGTAGTTATACGTGTGGACCTTACTGGACGGGTCAGTACCATTGATATACTTGTTGAACGACGACATCGGAAGGTTACGGTATCTCGGCCAGATAGTATCCCACATGCGGGCGGTGTCCTTCAGGCTGTCAGTAAAGTATAGGGGCCCCTGGAAAAAGTCGAACCCGACCGCCGGCGGGGTGGAACCATACTTGCTGTCGTTGTTGGTGGCATTATAACAGAATCCAAGCGACAGCGTGGAATCGCATCCCACCAGATCGTCACTGGCGCCCCCCAGATCAGGGTCGGCCCAGAGCGACACAAACATGTTCCTCAGGTATCTGCCGCCCTTGTTTATGATTTTGTACTTGATGAACACGATGTTTCCCATCGCATCCTCGCGATTGAACGCAAAGCTGGATTGCTGGACCTCGACCCCAAGCGGAAGCGTCGATCCGGCATCGTTGCTGTGCTGGGCCGCATCGCCGTCGTTGAACACCATCCACGCCATCTGATCGCCGATCAGGGACGGCACGGTGTCAATAGTGGTATCGACTGTAGTGTCATAGACTGGGCCTGGCAGGGTGTCATAAAGCGTGTCGATCAGCGTATCAAGGTGCCACGGCGCCCCTTGCGAGATTGGCCAATTCAGATAGTCGGCATTCCTCCTGCAGGTCGGGCAGGCATCCGACGAATCCTGCATACTGTCCGAATACAGCTTGTAGATACGGAAGGCCGGATCCCCCGGAGTGCCGCCGTAACTTCCCGGCACATACTCGGTCGAGTACTCGGCCACCGCCAACAGCGTGTCGTTGGTGTTCGAGTCAATCGCCCCCATCCAGATACCGGCGTCGTAGATGCAGGTCTTGTCATTGGCGCCGGTCAGAATGTCATCGACATTCGAGTACGGGTAATAGAACCCGTCGTATTTGCCGAACTCCTGCGCGGCGTCGTACGCAAAGTTGGCCTCGTTGTTGATGTACATCAGAATTTTGTTCGCGTTGATGTACTTGTCCGTAATGATCGAGGCCGACGCGCGATGGTTCGCGCGTTTGGACGGAGGAGCCGCGACTGCGGGAAGCGCCAACAGCGCCGCCAGCATCAATGTCAGCCATTTAAACTTCATGTTATTCTCCTCGTTCCCTGTTAAAATGACATGGTCACGCCAAAGAGAATCATCCGCGGGTTGCTGTAGTTCTGCGGGTTGTTCTCCTTGATCTGGTATTTCTGTTCGCCCGTCAGACCGGTGTAGTCCGGCGTGGCCCGGTCGCGCACGAAAGTGCGGCCTTCCGGCGTGTCCAGCCAGGTCGTGGTGTTGGGCCGGCCGGTTGATTCGTACACCGTGGTCGCATTGTCGCGATCCAGCAGGTTCTTTACCAGCACATACGGCGTCAGTTTGTATGAGCCGATACTGAACGAGCGTTCCGCCTTCAGGTCGACGACGAACGTCGAAGGCCCGTAGGCCGAGTTGCGCTGGGCGCTCGGAGCACCGGTCACGGCCGCCAGCGTCACTTCGTTATAGACTTCCGAGGGCGAGTATGGCGTGCCGGTCGCCAGCTGGGTGACGACGTTGATGCCGAAGTTCTCCAGCGGGAACGCACTACCCATCTTCGGTCCTTCGCCCTTGCCGGTGCGATAGTCGAAGATTGCCACGATATTATGCCGCTGATCGAAATCCAACGGGGCACTCTGTTTGGGAATGTACGACGCGGTCCAGGCGATATTCTGCTGGGTGGTGCTGTACGAACCCGTGCCGGTCGCATACGAGAAGGTGTACTTGAAGTCCAGCTCGATATTGCGGGTTCGGCGCATCTTCATGTGGGCCTCGAGACCGCGCACGTTGCCGTAGTCGGAGTTCCGGTACAGCGAATACGCCTTGGGCTGGGCCGCCTGATTATAGACCTGCACCAGACCGCTGATATCCTTGTAGAAGGTGGATAGTTCCACCGACACGTTTTCACCCATCTGCTGGCTGAACCCGATCTCGTAGGCCGTCGTCTTTTCCGGCTCAAGATTGGGATTGCCGATCGGATAGAAGTATCCGCCGGTCCGGACTTTGTACTCGAAGAAATCGTATCCCACATACAGGCGGACCAGGTCGGGGCGCTGGAAGAACTTGCCGAAGTTCACGTGCATCTGGGTCCGGTCGGACACTGGGAACGCCATCCCGAGTCGGGGCGACAAACGAGTAAATTTCTTGCTCGGCTCCAGATCAACGGCATCAAGCGTCTGGTAACCCGAATCGGAAGCGCCAAGATTGTCGGGGTCGAGCGGTCGGGTGATACTCCGGAGCCGTTTCGCCTTGTAGTCGAAATAGTCGAAGCGAAGTCCGGCGTTGACAATCATTCCGCGCCACTCCAGCTGATCCTGCAGGAATCCTGCGACGTTTATCGGATGTTTGGTGGCGTTGAACTCGCCCGACGTGTCGGTCTCGTTGCCATAGACGTCGTACCCATACCGGTCAACGTCAACAAATCCGCCTCCGGTCAGCCCGTCGGAGACGCGCGCCGGGAACAGGTGGCGGTAGTAGCGCATGGTGTGACGCTGGAACTCAAACCCGGCCTTCACCGTGTTGTACTGATCCAGTTCGGTGGTGATGTCACCCCGGAAGCCAAGATATGAGGCCTTGCGCTTATAATAGTCGTCCCACACGCTTCCCTCGTCGCCTCCCATGGTGAACGTGTGCAGGACGCTGTCAACCGTCATCGTGTCCCGAACCACCGGCGTCGTGTCGATATCATATGACCAGAACAAGCTGGTGTTATCGAAACGCGGGTTGCCGTTTGGGCGGGCATAGGCCCAGATATCGGTCCGGTGCACGCCGTCGCCGCGGAAACGGTAGGTTTTGAAATACGATCCGCTGAGGTTGTAGAACGTCTTGGCGTTCAGCGTATGAGTGATCTTGGCATTCACGCCAAGGTTCTGGTCCTTGTAGTACGGGGTGTGAGCGATATCGAACAGATAATTGTGCTGGTATTCGGACCAGTCGTCGTCACTCCCGTTGGCACTCAGCTCCAGCTTGAACGTCGGGGTAAACGCGTAGTTCATCTTCCCCTGATATGACCATCCCTTCTGCCAGTTGCCGGGGAGACGCTCGGGCGCACCGGGCAATGACTTGTGGGTGACGCTCGACGGGTTGCGGTCGGCTTTGTAC
>JACRAV010000213.1 GCA_016213305.1 Candidatus Zixiibacteriota bacterium
CCGGGTGGCTTCCGTGAGAGTGTCGGCCACGAAGCCGAATTGAGCCGGGCCGGAGCCGTCAGGTCTCACGTCCGGCAGTTGCCGGACGAAGGACCTGACAGAACACAGAATGCAAGAAACTGCTTCGAAGCATAGTGATACGTGCGAGCGACTGGAAACAGGTTCGCCCGCGCAAGGAAGAAAACTCTTTATGCAACAAGGAGAGAAACGATGAAACGCTATACCATGCCGCGCGTCGCTCATTGCTGTTCCGGCGCCATAGGATAGTCCCGAGCATGACGTTAAACGGCTCTTAAGTCGATGGAGAGCGCCGCCGGCATTTCCTGCCTGGTGGCGCTCTTTTCATGTGATAGTGTGCGCTCATTTAATATTGCATCTCTCCCAGCAACCACCTACCTTGCCGCTCCGTCAATGGAACCGCGCGTCAAAAGAGTTCTGGCGGTGGCCGGAATCCTGTTTCTGGCCGTCGCCGTCTATTTCATCTATTCGTCCCTCAAGCCCAAGACACGCCCTGAAAAGCTGGCGGAGATCATCCATCTCGAAGACTGCCGCCTGGTGTCGTCGGCGCTGATCAAATATCTTCAGGACGACTCCCCGGAAATCCGCGCCCGGGCCGCGCTCGCCATCGGTCGAATCGGCACGCCGCGCACCGCCGAGCATTTGTACCAGATGCTCAAAGATCCGTCGCTTGACGTCGCCGCCACCGCCGCGTTTGCGCTCGGACTGACCGGAGATCATTCCTTTGCGCGCAAACTTCTGGATAACGCGGTTGATCTGCCGACGTCAGTAGCCGCCTGGGCAGTCCGCTCCGGCGGACGGCTGGTCGATTCGACGATGACCGACGCCGGACCGGCAATCGCCAGCTATCTATTGCACCCCGCCCCCGAAGTCCGCGAAGCCGCCTGCTATGCGCTCTTCTATGCGAAGGCAAAGGACGCCGCCGCAGAGCTGACATCCTTCGTGAAAACAGAATCCGACTCCGCCGCCAGATCGGCCGGACTGTTCACACTCGCCCGGTTGGGGCTGGATGCGGGGACGCCGGTGTTTGTCGATTATCTGGCCGATTCCGACCCGTATCTTCGCGCTCTCGCGGTCCGCGGGCTGGCTTCGTCGAAATCCCCCGAAGCCGAACATTACTTGGAAATAGCGCTGAACGACGCCGACAAGAACGTGGTCGCGCAGGTGATCAACTCGCTCGGAAGTCACAAGACGCCCTCTGCCGCGCAACGTCTGGGTCAGCGCCTCACCCGCGAAACCGATGAAAAGCTGATGCTTGAACTATTTGCCGCGCTCCGGAAACTGAACAGCGATCAGGGACTATCAGTCGCGCGGGCGCATCTGGCGACGGGCAGTTCCGCTAATATCATCGCCGCCGCCCTACCCTACCTTGTGTCGATTGAGAAAGATCAGGCGATGTTATTGATCGATTCGCTGATGAACGGCAAGCCGGAGGCGAAAATTCGCGCCGCCTGTGCCGAGGCGTATGGATTGCAGAGCAAGGTGAGCGTGATTCCGCGGCTGGCCGGCATCTTTGCCGACGAAGACCCCGACGTCCGCGCCGCCGCTTTCGAACAACTCTGGAAACTCGACACGGTGAACCGCGCCTTCTATCTGAACAAAGCGCTGGCCGACCCGGACTATATGCTGGTCGTGACCGCCATCGACAAAATCGGCGGCGACACCCTGCACAATTATCTGCCTAAACTCAGGGAGTTGATTGCCAAAGGAGCATCCGTCGATATCGACATCCGCCGCTCGGTGGTCTCCGCCCTGAAATCGTTTATCGTTCCCGGTCTTAGAGACACGGCCGTCATGGACATTCTCATTGCCGCCGCGCTCGATCCGGAATATGTCGTCAGGCGCGACGCGGTCGATATCTATCAGGAGCAATTCAACGAGGATCACTGGAAAATCGTGTCGCCCGCGGCCACGCGTTTCACCGAAAGGCAGATCAAGGCGGCGATCGATAAATACACCGAGAACCCGCTGGTCACCATTCTCACCAGTAAAGGGGAGATGGAAATCGAATTGTTTTTCGATACCGCGCCGCTGACTGTGCTCAATTTCATCGAGCTGGCCACCAACGGTTTCTACGATGGCCTCTCCTTCCATCGCGTCGTGCCGAATTTTGTCATTCAGGGGGGTGATCCGCGCGGCGACGGCTGGGGCGGTCCGGAGTATTTCATCCGGTGTGAGTATTCGAACGAAAAGTACCTGCGCGGCACGGTCGGGATTGCCACCTCCGGCAAGGACACCGGCGGATCGCAGTTTTTCATCACCCTTTCTCCCCAGCCGCATCTGGACTCCCGTTACACCGTTTTCGGACAGGTGAAAACGGGCATGGCGACCGCCGACGCCATCGGCAAGGGAGACGTCATACAAAAGATCATCATTCAGGAAAGGAAATCATGAGATCATTCATACCTACTGCGATCATGGCGCCTCTGGCGATGGTTGCCGGAGTGTCGCTGGTGGCTGTTCCGGCCCGGGCGCAAGAGGCCGGAATCGATCCGGCGGCGATCATCGAGCGAGTGCTGGCGGTCGATGCGCAACAGCGCGAGACGCTGAAGGATGCCACATTCCAGTCGGAATATATCGAAGGGGAACAGACCGACGAGGGGTTCAAGGAGAAACTCCGGTTTGTTAAGAAGGTGTATGTCAAGTATCTGAAAGACACCGCCTGGTACCACGATGATTATCTGGAATACTACAAGGAAGGCACGCTTCAGAGCGTGAAAGACCGCGACGAGATCGCGGCGGAACGCAAGGCGAAAAAGGCCCGGCGCAAGTCCAGGGACATTTCGTACGATATGCTCACGCCGTTCAAGGCCGCCCAACGCGAGTTGTACAAGATTGACTATAAGGGAGTGGCCCCCGGCAGAATCGATGACCGAGCTTGCCACCATTTTGTGGTTTCAGCGAAGGAACCCACGGATCAATTGATCAATGGCGACTATTACTTTGAGGCCGAATCGTTTCATCTGGTGCGGGTCGATTTCGCGCCCGCCAAGCTGACCAAGAGCGTCTGGTTCAAGTTGAGCAAGCTGGATATGTCGATATCATACTCGCCGGCCGGCGACGGCTACTGGCTCCCGGCCCGGTTCTTTCTGGTCGGCAAGGGAAAGGCCACGCTGTTTATCGGCGTCAATTTCGGCGGCACGGAGTACTTCAGGAATCCGGCAATCAATTCCGGCCTGAGCGACCAATTGTTCGAGGTGAAGGATGGCAAATGACAACACTATCCGCACCCGCCTGGTGCGGGTGAATATTCCCGACGGCGTTAATGTGGTGTTCGGCCAGTCTCATTTCATCAAAACGGTCGAGGACTTGTATGAAACGCTGATTGCCTCGTCGCCGACGATCAAATTCGGCATCGCATTTTGCGAGGCGTCGGGGAAACGGCTGATCCGCACCGACGGCAATGACGCCGCTATGATCGAGCTGGCGCAAACGGCGGCGTTTGACGTCGCCTCCGGTCATACGTTCTTCGTGTACCTGACCGACTCTTTCCCGATCAACGTGCTGAGCCGCATTCGAAATACCGACGAGGTCTGCCGGATATTCTGCGCCACCGCCAACCCGCTTCAGGTCGTGGTCGCCGAAAGCGACCAGGGCCGGGGGGTGCTGGGAGTGATCGACGGCCAGCCGC
>JACRAV010000212.1 GCA_016213305.1 Candidatus Zixiibacteriota bacterium
GTCCGTGACCACCATGATCGGTTTTGGATTATTCGCCATGATGCGTTCGATAGCTTCCAATCCGTTCATCACCGGCATGTTGATATCCATGGTGATGATGTCCGGCTGAAGCGTTTTTGCGCGTTCCACCGCTTCCAGCCCGTTGCTTGCGGTCCCCACCACCCGCACATCGTGGTCGGAGGAGAAAATATCCCTCAACAGGTCTTGCACCGTGGCGCTGTCGTCAACAATGAGCACTTTCACTTCGGCCATCCGTACTACATTAGATGCCTCGCACCTCTAAAATCAAGTAGTACGGAAGCTTTTCTCCTTCATCGCCCTGTTTATTCGCCTTTTACGCCCTGCCATGACCGTTCGTGGAAATTTTGAAGACTTCCAACCGGTCTTTCAGGTCGTCCGACATACTTTTAAGGCTGATGGTCGCCGTAGAGGTCTGCCTGATGGAGGCGGACGACTGGTGCAGGCCCTGGTCAATCTCGGTAAGGGCGGTAAGCACCTGGCTGGAGGCCGTCTTCTGCTGTTGTGTGGAAAGCGAGATTTGCATGGCCGATTCCGAAGCGGTTTTCGCCCCGTCCACGATGCGCATGAGTTCGTCCAATGTGCCGGAGGCCGCTTGCGACCCGTCGTTGATCGCCTTCGACCCTTTTTCCGAGGCGATGACGAGCCGGTTGATGGCCTTCTGTATCTCCTCGATCTTGCTTTCTATCTCGCCGGTGGACTCCATCACGTTGTCCGCCAGCCGCCGTATCTCCACCGCCACCACGCTAAAGCGTTTGCCCGCCTCCCCGGAGCTTGACGCTTCGATGGCCGCGTTGAATGCGATCATCTTCGTCTGGTCGGCGATGTCGTTGATGATGCCCATGATCTTGCCGATCTCTTTGGACTTCCGGTCGAGATCCAATATCTCGTTTATGTTCTTGTTGTTGTCCGCGGTGATCTCGTCCATCTTTTCCTTGAGCCGGTTGAGCGCCACAACCCCCCGTTCGGATTCGCTGAGCGTGTTCTTGGAGGTGGAAGCGACCGCGTTCGCGTTGTCCGCGATCTGCGAGGAGGAAACGGAAAGCTCCTCCATCGTCGCCGTGATCTCGGTGAGCGACGCCGACTGCTCCGCCGTGATGGCCGCCTGCTCTTCCACCGAGGCGGCGATGTCGTTGGCCGAGCCGTTCACCTTGTCCGTCATGCCCGATGCGTTGGCTATCACCCGTTCCAGGGACTCTATGTGATGGTTGAACCGTTCCGCCAGGTCGCCGATCTCGTTCTTCGTGTTCACATTCACGCGGTAGCCGAGATCGAGGGTGGAGGTGAATTCGCTCACCTGCCCCACGATGTCGAGTATCGGGCGGGAAATGCGGTTGCCCGCGATGATGGCGATGATCAAGGCCACGCCCAAGGCGATCACGAATACGCCCAGCAGTTGCTTTACGACCATCATGCCCACCCCATCGAGAGCCTTGGCGGAGAAGATCGCTTGCACGTCGCCGCCGTTTTTTACCTGCAGATCGCGGTGGATAAGCAGGGCCATCTTCCGTTCTTCGACGTGGGTATTGTTGCCGGTGAAGCCTTCCATCATCTTGATGATTCCAGCATTTTCATCCACCGGGAACACGGGGTTGATGTAGGTATATTCGATTTTCGCGGGGGGTATCTCTTCTGAATAGTCCGTTTTTGGCGAACCCGCGCTCATGCCCTCCACCTTGAGGAACAACAGGTCGGGGTTCGTCTTGTACAAGTCCAGCGCGGCGGTATTCTGCAGGTTCATCAGGTTGCCGCCATTCACGTTGCGGGTGGCAAGGGTGGTGATGGGCGCAAGCGAGATTTCGCTTTTCTCGATAATGTGCGCCCGACGCGCGCTCACCTCGTTAAAGTACTGGATCAATCCGGTTGCCGCCAACGCGAACAGCGTCCCGCCGACGATCGCCACCATTATTTCCATCCGAACACTGTTCAATCTCACGATTCCCCCCGTCGCATTCAGCTTCGCGGGCGGCGAATAACCACCGCCCGCGCGCCCGTCAAATTACTTCGCTATCTTCCCGCATTGGCCGTCCACGCAGAACGCCGCATAGCCGGAATGGCAGGTTTTACAGGTCTCGATAGCCAACGGGCCGCTGGCGGCGGAAATGTCCTTGCCGTCCTCGGTAAATATCCCGTACTGGGCCTTGCCCCCTTTATGGGAGGTGACGAAC
>JACRAV010000214.1 GCA_016213305.1 Candidatus Zixiibacteriota bacterium
CACGGCGATTTGCATGCGCTCTGGATTAACCCCAACGACAAAAACTACATGGTTCTTGGCACCGACGGAGGTGCCTACATTTCCAACGACCGCGGCAACACCTGGAAAGCATTCCAGAATCTTCCTTTGTCACAGTGCTATCGGGTCCATGTCGACATGGAGTCACCGTACCGTGTGTATATCGGACTTCAGGATAACGGCACCTGGTATGCTCCGTCGCGAAGCGCTAACGGTATCAACAATAAGGACTGGAAGCCGATTGGTTTTGGGGATGGATTCCACCTGGTTCGCGATCCCGCCGACAAAGAGAATATTTACTGGCAACTGCAGGGTGGACTCTTCTTCCGATATAACGAAGTAACTGGTGACCATCAGGCAATCACACCCCAGCCTGGACAGGGAGAACCAAAGCTGAGGTTTAATTGGAATGCCGGTTTCGCCGTCAGTCCTAATCGATTTGGAGCCATTTACTGCGGTGCACAGTATCTCTACCGCAGTCTTGACAAAGGAGTGTCCTGGTCAACACTCTCAAGCGATCTCACGACTAACGACCCCAGGAAGCTCAGACAGGAAGAGTCCGGGGGGATAACCATTGACAATTCCACCGCCGAAAATCACTGCACCATCTTCTCCATTAGTGAATCACCGCGGGATAGTATGATCATCTGGGTCGGCACCGATGACGGTAACGTGCAGGTTACTGCCGACGATGGCAAGACCTGGACCAACACCACGCCGAAAATCGCCAAGGTTCCAAAAGGTGCGCTCTGTTCTTCGGTGCAGGGAAGTCCGCACGACAGATCAACGGCTTTTGTGACGTTTAGCAATCACCAGTCCGGCGACATGAAGCCATATCTCTTCAAAACAACCGATATGGGGAAGACATGGACCTCTCTTGCGAGTGACTCAATTGAGGGATACGCCTGGATAATCCAGCAGGATCATATAAATCCGGACCTTCTGTTTCTCGGAACCGAATTCGGATTGTGGGTAAGCGTCGACGGCGGCCGTCAGTGGGCCAGGTTCACCGGTAATATGCCGAAGGTCTCGGTGAGGGATATCGTTATCCATCCCCGCGAACCCGACGTGATTGTCGCCACCCACGGACGCGGCGTATTCATTCTCGACGACATCACCCCTCTGCGTCATCTGACCGCTCAGGTGATTGAGTCAGACGCCGCCATGTTGCCGTCACGTCCGGCGACAACGGCATTTATCGGATTTGAGCAGGGATGGCGCGGGGATGATGAGTACACGGGCGGAAATCCCGAAGATGTGGCGGCGATAACCTATTATCTGAAGAAACGTCATATGTTCGGCGACCTTAAGGTCGAAGTGTATGATTCCACCGGCAAGCAGATGGCATCGCTTCCCGCCGGCAAACGGCGCGGCATTAACCGGGTATTTTGGTATTTGAGGGAGAAACCGCCGAAAGTTGCACCCTCGGCGAACATGGACAATTTCATGATCGGCCCGCTGGCCCCTCTTGGAATCTACACCGTAAAGCTGGTGCGTCCGAGCGACACGCTTAGATCGACAGTGTCAGTGGTTCTGGACCCCAACTCCCGCCATTCGGAAGCGGACCGTACTCTCCAGGACAAATCGATTAGGGAATTGTATGCCATGCAGAATGATCTGGCATATGTTGCTGATGCGGTCACGCAGATTCGCGATACGGCTCGCGTTCGGGCAAAAGAGCTGGGGGCGAAGGATGCATTAGCGAAATCGCTCAATACATACGCCGACAGAATCGATTCGCTGCATAAAACTCTTGTCGCCACCAAAGAGGGATGGCTGACTGGAGAAGAGCAGTTGCGCGAGAAAGTTGTCGATCTCTACGGGATGCTTATGTTCTACAGCGGCAGACCGACTGAATCGCAATTGAAGCGGCTCGCCGTCCTCAAGGGTGATCTTGGGAAAGCCCAGCAATCATTTGAAATCCTTGCCGGCGCTGAGCTAACGGGCTTGAATGAAAAGCTGGCGTCCAAAAACCTCTCGCCGGTCGCACGCATCAC
>JACRAV010000208.1 GCA_016213305.1 Candidatus Zixiibacteriota bacterium
GTCCTGTTGACCTCGACTCTGCCGCCCAATGCGGTCTTTGTCGATTCGCTCAACGGCGCGGGGAGCTTCACCTTCACCCCTGACTTCACGCAGGCCGGCCCGTATTCAATTACATTCCTGGCGGCCGATGCCGTCACGGCAAGAAGGATGACGAAGGTCAGGGCAAAAAGTGTATTTTTGTTTTTCATATTCATCTTCTCCATCCCCTACTTCAGCAAGAGCATCTTTTTGGTTTGACTCTCGTTGCCCACCTGCAGTCGGTACAGATAGACACCGCTTGACACTCGCTGACCGGATAGATTCGTCGCATCCCATTCCTCGCGGTATGAACCGGGTGATCGGTCGGTATCAACCAGTCGTTTGACCATTTGCCCGAGCACGTTGTACACCTCGAGCGTTACATGCTTGACCGCCGCGCCGTCTTCGAAATACCCCAGTGAATACTCGATCGTGGTGACCGGGTTGAACGGGTTGGGGTAGTTTTGTTCAAGTTCGAATCCCTGAGGCAAGGTCTCCTCGACACCGGACACCGCGATAGAGGCGGCCGACGGGGTCGCCAGCAGGGCCTGGGTGATCCGGAGCTTGGTCTTGTCGCCGGAGCGGATATCGGCTTTCGCGGTCAACGGAATGTTCACCAGATCGGCAATGCCGGCCTGCAACAGCTCCGCATATTTCTGCGGGTTGGGGTGATACAAAAGAACCGTCATCTTGCCGCTTCCGTAGTCCTTGTACTGGAGCACATAATTCATGGCCGGGGCCGAAACGTGCGGGATGCCCAGCGCCACCGAGTTCGGATCGTAGGCGATGTCCATCTGCACACCCGCCACATTCTGCGGCAGGTCGGAATGAACCGTCATAAAGCTGGCGCTTCCGCTGGGGATATCATTGTACGCCAGCGCCACCGTCGCGCGGCCGGCAGGAGCGGGCGGCGCCGGATTGATCGGCCGGCCATATATCACGTTGATGTCGGCCACCAGATCGAACACGTTGACCGAATCATTCACGATCAGATCGGCCGTGGCGAACTGGCGTTCGGTCAGCCCGAAATTACCGATGATGTACGCGACGATGTTCACGAGATCGCCCACGTCGATGATCTTGTCGAGGTTGACGTCCCCCGGATTGTCGCATTCCACCACGCCCGAGTCGGTCTGGAGTTCGAGGGTACCGAGGTTCGGGTCGGGATTCACCGATTCACGACCGTTGCGCATGTTGATTGGATAGGTCGTCCACGGCACCGCGTTGGAATCAAGGGTCATATAGGCGTACAGGATCGCTGATGAGACGTCGGTCTTGACCGAATCATTTTGAAGGCCGAAAGTCGTCACCCGGACCGTCCCCGGGAACTCGCCCAGATTGTCATACACGACATAATCCGCGATTCGGTTCGTGACCGTGAAGGAGTCGATCGACACGTAATTCACCGGGAAATCCATATCGAACTGCACGCCGTACACCGTCTTGGAAGAAATCAGATTGATCGGGAACCTGATGCCGGGCGTGCCGCGCAGGCCGCCCACCGGCTTCTGTTTGGGAGCCGATGTCGAAAACAGCCGGTCTTTCTCCAAGGCATTGACGACAATGAGCACCGATGACTGCGCCGATCCGCAACCGGCCGAACCGGAAAAATTCACCGTAAATGCCCCCTGCTGATTGAAGTCGGGCGTGAAACTGAAATTTCCCGTGGCGGTCGTGGTGCCGACCACCGGGTTGGTCGGAGATAAGGTTGCATTGTTGGGTAGTGATGACGCCGTCAGCGAGACAGTCTGGCCGGTGGTTGACGAACTCGCCCGAACCTGGAAGGCAACCGTCTCTCCCTGATTGATCGTATAGGTTTGCAAGCTTGGCGTAAATGATAACGACATACAACTGGTCGATGTCCCCACCGTCACCGTCGCCTGAGCCGTCGCAAATTTCGATGCCCCGTGATATGCCGTGCCGGTATATGTCGTCGTGACCGAAGGCGATACCGATTGAGTGCCCACCAAGGAGGTTGAGACCCAATGGCCAGCGCCCACATCCCGGATCACGACCGAGTCCGCATTGGTGGCAGTCCACGACAACACTGACGTACCTCCGTTTGAGATATTGGTCGGGTTGGCCGACAGCGTGATGGTCGGGTTCGTGACCGTGGAAGTATCAACTCTGAAGAGCTGATTTTGCCCGAAGGTCGGGTAGATCTGCACCGACTGGGTGGTCGTGTCCCCCGCCCCGGTATAGGCGATCACCATCTGTGAAGTATTGCATCCATCATAATACGTGGTATCCGGCGGAAAAACAGTATCGACCACAGTAAAAATGTCACTCTCAAAGAACTTGAATGCCGCCAGTTTACCGTGCGTGGCCAAGGGATTGACAATAAATTTGAGGTAGAAAATCACGGCGCCACCCTTCGGAATCGAATCAAAGTCGGACAGTTGAGGGAGGAAGTTGGCGGCAATGACATTCCGTGTCCCCGTGAACAAACTCGCCTGAAACTTGGTGATCGTATCCAGAACATCCCCTAAAGGCGTGGAGATGACCTGCGTTCGGACAAAGCGGTCGGCGATGGTGTATCCCACATAACCGGAATCGATGAAGTACCGCACGCAATTCCCCTGATCGGTCGAATCGCAGATCGAATCCTTCTTGAAGGCCGGACGCAGTACCGTCGTGTCATACTGAATCAAGAACTGAAACGTGGTGACAATGGAGTCGTTCTTCAGATAGAACGGCATCGACACGGTATCGCCCGGTTTCCCGGAGAAGAATTTGGTCTGGATCGTGTCTTTGGAAGATTTCGGCAGGTTGGCGCACCTGATCTGAGCATGCGCCGGTCCGGCCACCGCCGCAACTGCCAGGACCACCAGCAGGAGTTTACTCCACCTCATAGTTTCCTCAAATATGCTTAAGCGTTTTTTCATCTCTTTTGTCGGCTCACTTCACGAGCATCATTTTCCGGGTCAGGACACTGGCGTCGGCCTCCAGCCGATATAGATACACGCCCGACGCCACACTTTGGCCGTTCCGGTCAATCCCGCGCCAGACCACGGTCTGCGTTCCGGCCGGGTAGGCCCCCTCGGCCAGCGTGACGACTTCCTCGCCCAATAGATTGTATATGGTCAGCCGGACATTCGCCGGCCCCGGAAGGGCAAAGCGTATCTGTGTCTCCGGGTTGAACGGATTCGGATAATTCTGTTCCAGCGAAAACTTGTCCGGTATCATCGTTTGTGTACTGATGCTCGCGACCATCAGCCGGCCGTCGATCGACGCCGCCGTCACCTTCGTTATTTCGACCGAAGACGTCGCGTTGATCCCGACCAATTCATGCGTTCCGGCCGGAAGACTTCCACCGTTGATATCGTACAGCAACAGCCGAACGGTGTCGCCGTCCTGTCGCGATATAACCGTAAGCTCACGGCAGAGCGGCTGAAGATTGGCCGGATCAAATCCGGATTCGACTTTGAACGTGATGAACAAACCCGCCACCGGTTCCGTGCTCGATGATTGTACGACGGCACGATGATCGCCCGTATTCAGCGACAGTTCGACCGGAGCCGGTGTTTCACCGCTTAGCTTGGCGGCCGGCGAACCACCCAGAATTGCATTAATGAGCGTCACCAGATCGGCGATGGTGCCCAGCAGGTGGTCGCCGTTCACGTCCGAGTTGGCGTACTGAAGCGCGTTGAACGGATATTTCACCGGATCGATGAAGAAATTCGTGAAATAGATCACGTCCGATATTTCATAGGCCATGCCGTTGAGATTGACGTCGCCGATTTTGAGCCGGCCCACCGACTTGATCAGCACCGAGCCGTCCTGGTAGGCGATCTGACCCTGCGTGATCTTGACCCCCGCGGAATCGCCCAGCGTGTTGTCGTTATTGATCGGGGCATCGAGATACTGAAACCGCACCGGCAAATACTGGCCGGCGTAGATGATATTCCCCGAAACCCGGAATGTCAGCTTGACAATCGGGCCGTTCCCCGGCGCCAGCGGCGGATTCCCCGTCTGGCCGGCGCCATTGGCACTGCCGACAATGCGAAGGTTCCCCGTGATGTCGCCGGCGTTGGTCGTCACATCGAACACGCTCCACCCCGCCGACCGGGTGCCGACTTTGGTGACGCCTAGAAGCGTCAACACCGACGGATCATAATTGAACAGAACGCGGAACGACGACACCGGCAGTTTGTTGTCGAGCCGTACATAATAATCGACCGAGGTGTTCGGATCGGCGCTGAGCGTGTCCAGCGTAAGAGAATATATCACCGTTTTGGCGACGTTGACCGTGACGATGGCGGTGTCCGAAAAACCGATCGGGTCGGAGGCGATCACCGTGATGACGCGCGAGCCGGAATCGGTGATTGCCGGCGTCCAGTCGATGCGTCCCGGATTCTTGTTGTCAAAAGTCGCGCCCGCCGGCAGGCCGGAGATCTTCCACGTGATCGGGTCAAAGTCGGCATCGGTGGCGCTCACGCCAAACGAGAGCGGCTGACCCGCCTGGACCTGAACCGACGAGGCGGCCGCGATCAGCGGCGCGCGATCGCGATTTATGACCGTGACATGAACCGCTATGTCGGTCGAAGCGGTGCCGTTGGTCGCGCGAATGCCGATGGCAAACGGCGACATATCGGCGGAATTCGGGCCGACAAAATCGGGCGCCCACACCACCCGGCCCGTGCCGTTGCCGTTGTCGATCAGGGTGGCGCCGGTCGGTTTGCTCGTCAGAGACAGAGTAATCTTCTGGCCGTTGGGATCGGTGGCCGACACATCAAGCTTGAGCGTATCCCCTTCCAGCACCGCCTGGTCCGCCAGCGCCGCAAATACCGGCGGGCGGGTCGATACCGTCACCAGTCCGGCTCGGAAAGCGGGGCGAATGGAACGCGCCGTGCCCGCCTCGACTAAAAGAAGGGATCCGCCCGGAGGATAAAACAGTGAGTCTATCGTTGACCGAATTCCTGATGTCGCACTTGCGGCGACGCTAAAGGTCACGCTGAACACCGGACCGTCGCCGACAGGAATCGACGGTTCCATAATGCGGAACGCGGCCACGATAAAATGGCCATTCGCCTGCGTGATTGTTTGCGGCGTGGTCAGCTTATTGCCGAGGTACGCGATTCGAGTCCCGGTGAAACTCAGCGACTTAAGCGTGAGAATAGAGGTATCGTATGTGATCGGCACCGATAGCGAGGCAATAGTATCGCTGTTCTTCAGGTTGAATCGAACGGTGACATCCTGTCCCGGCCCTGAGACCACCGAATCGATATATACCAGATTGCCGCCCTGGGCCTGGACAGAAGAGTAGGCCAGGACCAGCGCGAGAACCTGCAAGATGATACCGATTAACGGTTTACCGTACTTTTTCATACCTTCAAAGCGCAATCAAACCCTTTACGCCACATACCTCTTGAGCAAACCCCAGACCCAAACCGGCCCGAAGGTGGCCCAGAAAATCGTTTCAGCCCGCCGATATTGCGTCGGCCCGGCAGATAAACGCGAATGTCTCTTAAGTCCGTTTAAGAATCAATCCTGCAACAAGTTACATTCGATCAACAGTCGCACATTTTTCGGTCAATACCAGTACTTCTATTGACGACTCCTTGCGGATTGAATCAGGAAGTAAAGTGAGGGGTTTACTTTCCGAGAATACCCTTTGCCGAGTGCCGGCAAAAGTGCAATTATCTGCACAATGTTCCTACCATATTAGTGTTCTGCGTGCCGTATCTACAAAAAAAGATGACCTGCGGATTATAAGTTGCACGCTCCTCATCGCCATCATCCGGTCACCTTCGTCCAAACCGCGTTGTGTACCTTCAATCAATAACCTAAGCGTCGATACGTCTCTCCTCGCGGCTAAAAATCCCCGGAGAGGTTTACCCTCTCCGGGGGGAAGTTGTTCGGTCAAATTACTTCAACAGAACGGCCTTCTTGGTAGCGGTAAAGCCGGCGGTTTCGAGCTTGTAGAAATACACGCCCGAAGCCACTTTGCTGGCATTCCACTCTTCCGTGACGATACTGGCAGAATTCGCAGTACCGGACAGGACGGCAACCTTCTGACCAGTCACGTTGTAGATCGTGATGGTGTAGTCACCGGCAACCGGCATGGCGAAGCTGATCTTCGTCGACGGGTTGAACGGGTTCGGATAGTTCTGGAACAGAGCATACTCTGTCGGCAGAGCTTCCTTCACGGCATAGCCATGAATGTCGGCCATATCGATGCTGACGATCTCAGCGTCGGAGACGTTGATGATGTCGCCCGAGAAGCCGGTGATCGGCATACCGTAGTGGTTGATGTCGAACGGCGCATGGACCAGCACGCGGGTGTTGGTGCCGTCGAACGCATAAGCCATCTCCGCATTGGTCGTGGCCAGAGTCGGGGTCACATCACCCTTGAGGGTCATGAACACCGCGCCCAGTTCCGCGCCAGTGATCGAAATGCCGTCGTTGTCAGCAGTGACGTTGACGGACAGGCTGGTCGGCTTCGGATACGGGAGAGCGTCGCCGACGATAACACGGATCAAATAGACGAGGTCGGCAACCGTCAGGGCCAGACCATCGGCATTCACGTCGGTGGCGGCGATGGAGCCGTCAGCGTGACCCATGAACGCGGAAAGACCGGTGATGAAGTAGTTGGTGAACATGACGGCGTCGGCGATTTCATACGACTGGCCGTTGAGGTTCACGTCGCCACGAGCATCGATGTCTTTGCCGCAGATGATCTTGATGTAGCCGTTGACGAAGTCAACTTCGCGCTTCACGAACGCCTTCTGAGTCGAGGTGACGCAGAATTCCGGAGCGCCCATGTAGGACGGAAGAGCCGCATCGGGAGTCGCGATCGGGTCGCCAAACAGATCCTTCACCGAGCACGAAACGTACAGCTTCGAGCCGTCGGCGCTGGACAGCGTGTTGTCGCCGCACTCGACCCAGAAGAACCGGATCGGCACCAGCTGGCATTCCAGGGTGCGATTGTTCGACACGAGGAACGAAAGCTGAGCAAGCGACACACCGGTCGGAACCGCATCGGGCGGCTGACAGCCGGCGCGCGGTGAACCGTTGTTGGTTTCGGCAATACCGATCAGACGAATCAGACCGGACGGGCAACCACCGGAGCAGTTACCATCAGCGCCGTAACGATACGTGAAATATTCCCAGTTGCAGAGGCCATAGATGGCGCCCGCCGCGGCCGACTGGAACGACAACGCCGAGTTGTCATACGCAATCAACAGATTGAAGCCGCCGAGGCCCGCAACCTGGTCCGCACCTTCCAGAGTAACGTCCACCGTCTGGACTGTTCCCTGAATGACACCCGAGCCGCCGCCGGCCTGGGCCTGGATCTTGACTTTGTACTTGCATCCCTTGATCACGTTGAAGCAAGCGGTGCACTCGGCGGTCTCGAGACCGTCAGACACGCCTACCACGAAGCAAATCGGGCTGTTCGCAACATCGTCCACGTTGCCGGTGTACGACAGAACGCCGGTCACCGGGTCGATGCCGTAGCCGAGCGGATCGCTCGCGTTGGTCGAAATGATTGAGAAGGTCTTGGTGTCGCAATCATCGGTCGCCGTGATCGTGCTCGTAACGGTTTCGCCGGTGGAGACAGACTTCGTAGCCGGGCAGGCGATCGTCGGAGCCACGTTGGTCGCGGTGATCGTGAACGGACACTCGGTCGTCTGACCGGATCCGGTCGGATCGGTCGCGCCGACCTTCACGGCATACACGCCGGTCGCCAGACCAGTCGCGCTCCACACGCCGGTGGTGGCGTCGATGGAACCCGGGCCGGAGATAAGCGAGAACACGATCGGATTCTGTTCGGCATCGGTAGCATCGAAGTCCCACGTGAACGAGCCGCAATGGCTACCAGTCTTGGTGCCGCCGGCGCAGTTCGTGAACTCCGGCGCCATATTCGGCAGTTTCGCCAGCGTCCAGCAATACGGACCTACCCAGTTCGGGTAAGCAGAATAGTTGCCGGGAGGAGTCGGAACGCCGGTTGACGCCCACTTCCAGGGCTGGTTATTCGGGAAAAGGGTCGTCGAGTCAAAGCAGATGTGCTTGCCCCAGTCGGCCGCCTTAACCCGAATCTTCGCATAGAAGAAAATACCGGAATCGGCGGGCCGGACTGCAAGTTGCGATGCGTCACCGGAGGCGCCGGCAAATGCCATGGTGTCCACGCCGGCACCATCCGCACCCCACAAGTTGAACTTGTAAACCGCGAGGAAGTCCGACCGCGGATACACACCGGTCGAGTCAACCCAGATACCCGGCATCAACTGAGGACTGTGAGGGCCGGACATCTTGTAGTTTCCACCATTCGGCGTGGCATGCGCCCAGGTGGCGCCATCGGGGCTGTAGATCTTGAACCCGTTGCCCGGGTTGTAGCTGTAGATGTCGCGGTTGACATATTCAACCCCGAACTTCAGAACACCGTCGGCAGTGTACAGTACCGAGTCGTTGGCGCCGAGGCCGCTACCGTGAACTACACCGTTTTCGACGGTGGTGCCTTTCACGCGGATGGCAGTATTCCCCGGAGGTTGCGCATAAGCAAGTCCGAAGGAAAGAAGCAGTAAAATCGCGAGGCAAAATGAAAGTCGCTTCATTTTAGTCTCCTGGTTCGTTAACAAAAATTGCACTTAGACTCCGTAGGACAACCTTTTTGTTTCCCCCCTCGTTGCGCGAAGAGTTTATTCACGAATGAGAGCCACAAATCCGCAAATCAAAAGTCGCGACAACAAGTGGTTATCTTACGTTCCATTCTTTGAGCGCGTGCAAAAGATACCTCTTATGCAACGTCCTCCTTTCCATCTACTACGGTTGACTGTTTACCTCATTTATCGCCGCGCCGTTCTCGGGCGCGACTTGTGTTCGGTTATTTTCCTTCTAACGCGTTAACCGCGTATGACTTCACCATAAGGATCAGGTTTTTCCATCCAGCCGCGGAGCATGCTCCCACTACCCGCCCGTCTGACAACATAGCGGGTTCAAACTGATAAAAAGGTTGTCGATCAGGGCCGTTAAATCGGATATATCAATATTCCCATCGGGACTGCAGTCGCAATTTCCGGTTTGGAGTGCTATTGGAGCCGGACCGCCCATAAACATGTACCCGATCAGGTATGTCAGGTCCGATATATCAACACCCGCCGGCATCTCGCCATCCACATTTCCGCAGACCCAGCCGCTCAAAACCGTCAGGGAGCCGGTGTAGAGTTTGACCTTATTGGTATCGAGATACCCGGTGGTGTCCAGCTTGATGACCACAGAATCATACGGCGGGCCGGCGACTTTCGTCCACTGCATACAGGTGTATGGCGGAGCCGGAAGCCGGCTGGTGCACCGGTAATAATTGGTGTCCGGGGCCACGACCGACACAATACCGATGGCGGTGCCGTTGGGGCGCGAGAAATTGAAAAATCCCTGGACCACATCGGCGTTCGGCTTGATCTTCACGGTCCGATCCATCATGTCCAGCGGGATATTCAGGATATCGCCGCGAAGCCGGAACAGAACCCCGCCCTGCTGTGGTTTTATTCCCATTCTGGTCCCCGGCTTGGCCAGGTCATCGGCCAGGGCCGTCACTTTGATATCATATTTGGTACCGGACATGGAACGGGTGACGACCAGATCCCAGCCCGAAATGAGCGTGTGCGCAGTATCGATATTTCCGATAACCGCCAGTACCGTATCAACTTTTATCTTCTGGGCATGGGCCGAGTCGGTGGCCACTTCGTGAGAACAGTTCGGATATGTCCCCAGATCACACTTCCAGTAGGTGGTGTCGATAACCCGCTGAGTGTCGGTCTGAAAGATCATGATATCGGGCCGGTTCAACTGAAGCCACAGCTCAAAGGCCGAAATAGTGTCCTTGAAGTTGTCCAGATAGACGGTGATAGCCGAATTCTTTTGCCCCGGATTGCCGGTGGTATCGCCCACCGTCACAATAATGTCCGGAAGGGCCGAAACGGACGACGCCATCGCCAGCACGAAAACCAGACTGAGCAGTGTCACCACCGCGCGGCGCCATCGCCGCGAACAGAAGCCGCACACCATACCTACCTCCTGACTA